>CAZLYW010000020.1:0-17805 GCA_964563915.1 uncultured Candidatus Peribacteria bacterium
CGTACTCACTCTTCCTGAAAATATTAATGTTTCAATAAGCCCAAGATTCTTTTATCTACCTCTTTCGTTGCATGTTTAATGGCATTCGGTAGATGGTCTAACACACACGTACAAGTATCCATGAGCAGAAGCTGGATTCTGCTCTCCGACTCACTATGGCGTGGGAACACCTGAGCCGTCAGGGCGTTCTCACGTACTGAAACGTTTTTGAGCACTCCAAACCATCACTGACATGATGTTGGTGAGGGATTTTTATTCTGAAGATACACATCTCTTATATGACCTATGAGCGCTATATTTTTTACACCATCAACACACAGAATCCCAATACATGGATCGAGCCAACCAGTCCATAACTCTTCTCCATCACTAACTTGTGAATAGCATTCTGGCGCCAATTCTTTTCTGGAGTCAGCCATGTTTTGAATTTACTAAGAAATAAGTCTCTTATTTCTAAATGCAAACCCCGAAGAACTCTTTAAATATTTCTCAAAGGCACGGGCTTTTTCCTCACTCTTAAAAGCAGAATAGAATTCTATAGATTCAGCGGGAATTCTCTCTGTTGTTGTGCAAGCTTCTCCTCGCAGATGCCGAGCTAATCGATTATCCATGTTCGTTGTGTAGCCGACGTAAAATTGGCCGTTCTGCATTCGAAGAATGTATACGTAATGCATAGCGGGACATAATAGCCCCACTTCGCTCCTCGCAAAAGCTCGGAGCTTCGCGGGGCACACTTCGCGGTGGGAGCAAATGGCTCGCCACGCGTAGCCCCGCTGAACGTAGTGAAGCGGGGCGAAGTGTGGTGGAGATGCCGGGAATTGAACCCGGGTCCAACGTGTAGCGCATGTGCCTGTACGGTCATGCTCTTCTCATTCTCGCATCCGCTCGGAGAAGAGCAGAGAGACGGAGCGAGTGATGACGTCGGAGTTCATCGTGATGATGACGTCAGGTCATCACGCAGCCCTGCTGATGGCGTCTCATCCCCTTAGCAGGAGTCGAAAGAGAGACGTGTTTCCAGAAGAGGAAACTTAGGCGTACACGGGAGAAAGCTGAGGCAGCCGAAGGCTGTTCACGAAATCTTCAACGTAAGCCATGAAAGATGTTTGAGCATCTATAGGTTGCAACGTTGGGTGACGGGAACCGTTGCCATCCCGAATCGAGGCAAACACACACCATTGATCACGCTGTCGATACCTGTCATCCCCAGAGTAATAATGAGTGCAGCTCGGGAAGAAGAATGACTTCCTCCTCCCGCCATGGTGTCAGAGATCGAGCATTCGATTGTAGCACGGTGCAGTGCATGCCGCGAGGAGATTCTGTTCTTTCCGGATATACTCGCAGCCGATGCAGCGGACACTCCATCCCCGCGCTCTCCAGCGGATCCTTCTCGTCATTCTCGGAGGCATTGCCGTCGTCGCTGCAGTGAAGTTCTCTGCCCTCCTCTACCACGAAACCCTCGGCAGCTACGACCGGGACGTGAGTATCTACCTTGGGGTGGGACGCGGGATCCTCAACGGCCTGACACCGTACAGAGACCTCTTCGAGACGAAGGCGCCGGGGATCTTTGTGCTCAGCGCTCTCTCGCTGCACCTGTTCGATGACGCGACACTGGTCTTGTGGGTCGAGGCTGCTGCGCTGGCGCTGCTCCCACTGATCATCCTCATCCCTCTTGTCCGGGTGCAGGAACGTAGTGGCCGCGTCTTCCTGCTCTTGACTGGGCTCCTCTTCGGCATGTTCCTCACTCTGTACACGGGCGCGATGGCGGGACAGGGGCTCACCGAATCCTCCGGAGCGGTACTCGCGACGGCGGTTGTCGCGCTCGGCGCGCTCTATGCCGAACGTTTCCCCCGTCCGATCGTCTTCCTGACTTCCTTCGTGCTCTTCCTCGCTGTGTTCCTCAAAGAACCGTTCCTGCTCTCCGCGCTCGGCGGAGTCCTGATCGTCTCTCCGTCACTGCCCAGCATGCGCCGGATGGTGCTCCCCGTTCTCGGCGCGGGGACGTCCTTCGTCATCGCCTTACTTCTGATGCGGACGCTTATGCCCTACATCACGATCTACCTCGGCCATATGTTCGGCCATCAGATCAGCAATCCCTGGGGCACCGTGCCCGATCCGTTGTGGCTACGCACGATCAACATCCCGCGGCAGTGGGCAGCGATGCACTCCTTCTCGGCGTTCCTCCCGTGGGTGATCTTCCCGCTCTGGATCGGCTCGCTGCCTCTCCTGCTCGCGCGGGCATCGGATGTGCGTGGGCGGAGTGTGGCCTTCCTCCAGTGGCTCCTAGGAAGCTGGCTCCTGACGCTGAGTGTCGGACTCTCGGGCGACTTCTACGGCCATCACTTCATCTTCGCGGTGCCCGCGTACTGCGGTTTCTTCTTCGTCTGCGTCCGTGAACGCTCACCACCACTCCAATCCTTGATCGGGCAGTGGGGGACCGGGATGTGGGTTGCACTACTCTCTCTTGGCTTGCTGCTCGCTCCTGTTCCCTCCCTCACGATCGATCCTGGGTGGGAGCAGTGGATGACGGAGCGTCGCAGCGCCGCAGCGACGATCGACGCGGTCCTCGACCGGTGCGGTGTGGAGCGGTACCTGCTCCTCATCAATGCGAACGACGGCATCCACGCCTTCACCCGGCATTCGCCCCACGGCCCGCTCTTCACACAGTACGCGCACTTCATCGCCGGGCGGCTGGCATTCCTGGAAGCGTTCGGGCGGCAGTTCCACACAGCACCCATCGTCATCGATAAGGACGACGAGCCACGGCCGCTCATCGACGAGGAATCCCTCCACGAATTCCAGACGGCGTTCACCGAAAAGCCGCCAGCGTGCGCGGGGGAGGGGTTTATGCAGCCGGTGCCCTATCGGATCCTGTTTAGGATCGGAGAGCAGACGTGAAGCGTTCTTGCCCTCACCTTGTTCGTTTGAACTACGATCACTGGTATGCACCCCAGCAACCTCCTTCGCTCAAGCTTCGGAGGTCAAGAGCTCTGGACTCTCTTTGTCGCAGCAAGCTGCGGGGAATCCGACCATCGCCTTCGGAAACCGTGAAACGACAACCAGATCGCTCGTCCGCCGAAGCCCCGACAGGGGCGAAGGCGGATTGAATGTGTGGGTTCGGTTCAGTATCCCACGTTGCGATTGATGCGGGGATCGTCGATCACGCCGCGTTGCTGCGCCGCCGCGCGCAGAAAGCGGTGGGGAATGCGCTCGGTCAAGAACCGCGGGACGGAGATTCCCTGGAACAGCAGTCCGCCGCCGAGCGTGCGCACGAACTCTCCCGCACAGCGTTCCGGCGCTGCCGGCGTACCTCCATCCGGGCCTTCGAACGATTTGTTCCGGTACGCCTCCATGGCCTGCTCCTCGAGTACCCGGTGTGACCGCCGCTCAAGCCTGCGCGGGTGAGCCTCGATCCCGAGGATCAGCAGCGCCGTGCCGGGGGAGTTGACCCTGGAGATCGGACAGTCTCCCTGATCATCCGTGCTCAGTGGTGTTTCATCGATGATGGGGAGCGAAATATCGGGAATCTCCAGTGGCATAACCGTCTCCTGCTCTCCTGTCGGGAAGTCGTCGCTGATGCGGGGCGATGGCGGCTCTTCGTCGCGCAACGCGTAGTACATGCGCGCCATCGTCGAGCGGCGGACGGAGATCTCCGGAGCCGTCCCGTCGGCGATCGCCCTACGCTTCCGCAGTGCTGCCATCGATGCCGCGTACCACGGTGCATCGGTCTCCGACGTCGATGGGAATCCGTAGGCACGCGCGAGGATCTTGGCTGCTTCGGCCGTATTGACCGGGGCAAAGGGCCGGAATGTTCCGTCCGCATTCCCCTGAATCAGTCCTGCACGCATGCCGACGCAGAGTCGCTGAGCGTACCACTCGTCGACGTCGACATCGGAGAAGAGGCGTGTGAAGCGTGTCGTGGACGACGGTGCGAGATCACTGAAGCATGCCTCTCTGTCCGTATTCCCGTAGAACCAGTCGACGACGGTGAGCGTGAATTCGAGGCGCGAGACTGCCCCCTGTCCATCGAAGTCCCCATCACCCGCCGGGTACATAATCCGCTGCTGCATGACGTAGTCCACGGCCGGGTCGGTGTACTCTTGCGCACTGGTCATGACCGGAACGGCACCGAGAACCAGGGACGACACGACGAGCAGGAGTTTCTTCATGGATGAGGGGAAAAAGGAGCGAACCCTACCAAGCATCCGGAGGAATTGTAAATAGGGTTTCTGGCTTCCAACTGCTTCAAAAGGTCTTGCGGCAGCATCACCCTGACGATTTTTCACGAAATCGAATTTCACGGAGCCCTAGTAGAAGCGAGAAGCTCTGCTTGATTGACAAATATAATATATAGTTTAAAATTTACTTTAACACGTGATTCATCAGCGACTTCGCGATACCGAGCGAGAGCAGGACGATGATCCACCCCGGGATGCCGCCGCGGATCTGGAGCGTCACGAGCGTCGGTTCCATCATCGCGACGATCCGCACGGTGAGCCAGAGGAAGATCCCGTTGACCAGGAGGGTCGCTACGGCCGTCATGAGGAACCTCAGCGGAGCGACAAGGAAGTTCAGGACGGGCATCACGAACATGTTCATCAGCGTGATCAGCGCGGCGATGATCACGGAGGCCGGCCACCCGCCGGTCACGACGAACCAGGGGCGAAGGTACGTCGTCATCGCCCAGATCAGGAGGATCGTGAGGAGGAAGCGGAGGAGGACGCGGAGGGGGAGACTCATAGGCAAATGACGAATGACTAATCTTGAATGAAATGCACCAAATTTAAAATGTACAACTTGGCCATTGTGTTCTTCCTTCATGATTCGTCATTCGTCATGCACTCAAACCTTTTTGAACTTCACGATGATCTTCTGTCCGTCTAATTCCACCGCATGCCCTTCGCCGTCCACCTTCCCCACCGTTGCCAGCGTCGCATGCAGTACCGTCTCCCCATGCGCTTTCATCACGTCCTCCGCCCCGTCGATCTGCAGGACGATCCTGTTCCCGAGCTTGAGGCCGTTCTGTTTGCGCAGGCTCTGAATCGCGCGGATGAGGTCGCGGGCTTTGCCCTGGAGTTCGAGTTCGGGCGTGATCCGCATATCGAGCGCGATCACCACTCCTTTATCTGCAGCAACATCCTCTCCTTCGCGTCCCCGGTACATGACCGCGACTTCCTCCGGCCCCAGGACCTCTTCCAGGATGATCACGGAGCCGTCCTCTTGCACGGTGAACTCACCGCGCTTGCCTGCCCGCAGAATGTCCTGCACGCGCTCGCCCAGCCGCGGCCCGACCTTCCGTGCGTCGACCTGCGCGAAACGCTCCGCGATCACTCCGGGATCGTCCACGATATCGACCGCGTGGACGTTCAGTTCCTCCTGCAGCAGCTCCATCTCGGAGGGCGTGATCGCATCGCCCTGCAAGAGTGCAGGGGGAACGGCGACGGTGGCCTTCGCGAGCGGCTGGCGCAGCTTGATCTTCCCGGCACTGCGGATCCTCAGTCCCAGTGAAGCAACGGTGCGCAGCAGGCGGGTCTTGCGGAGGAGTTTTTCCTCGGCAGCTGAAAGCTGCCGCTGCGGCGGCCAATCCGTGAGATGGATGCTCCCATGCTCCTCAGGTACCAGGTTCAGGTAGATCTGCTCGGTGACGAAGGGGCAGAAAGGTGCGAGGAGCTGTGAGAGCGTCAGCAGGACGTCGTAGAGAGTCGAGAGGGCGTCGAGACGGCCCTGTTCATGCATTTCTTCCATCGCCTCCTCTTTCGTGTGCAGACCTGCCTTTCCGGCGAACCTCCTCCGGGAGAGGCGCACGTACCAGTTGGTGAGCGCGTCGATCGTCTCGTGGAGCTCGCTGCAAGTGGCGGAGAGGTCATAGTCGTCCAATTGTGCAGTCATGCGGTTCGTCAGATCTTGGACTTCGGCGCGGATCCACCGGTCCAGCGGATGGCCGCCCGCCTTCGCCATCGGGCTACGGACGGGCAGGGACGTCCGGCGCGAGCTTGTCGCCTCCCATTTTGCGACATTCGCGTACGTCACGAAGAAGGAGTAGGTGTTCCAGAGCGGCAGCAGAACCGAACGGACAGCTTCTTCCACATAGCGTTCGGAGAAGCGCAGATCTTCGCCGCGCACAGCGGGAGAACTCATCAGCGCGAACCGGACGGCATCCGCTCCGTGACGCTCCACGACCTCCAGCGGCTCCGGGTAGTTCTGCAGTCGCTTGCTCATCTTCTTCCCGTCTTCCGCCAGTACTGTTCCGTTCACGATGCAGTTCATGAATGCGGGCTGGTCGAAGAGCGCACTACTGAGGACGATTAACGTGTAGAACCAGCCGCGGGTTTGGTCGATGCCTTCGGCGATGAAGTCGGCGGGGAAACCGGGGGGGAGCCCTGGTGAAAGACCCCCACCCCCCGGCCCCCTCCCCCCTGCGGGGGAGAGGGGGAGGTTCTTTTTCCTGCCCTCACCCCCACGCCCCTCTCCCGCAGCTCGCTCCGCTCGCACGGGAGAGGGGAGCTCCCCAAAGGGATAGTGACTCTGGGCATACGGCATGGAGCCGCTTTCAAACCAGCAGTCCAGGACCTCGGGAATCCTCTCCAAGAACGGTCGTACCTCCGCTTCCCTGGTTTCACAGTTCCCGGGCGCCTGCTGGAGAGCTTCCCGGTAGGACATTCTTCCCGCTGTGAGCGCGAATGCCTGGATCATCCCGCCGTGCGTCACGACCAGAAGTGTTTTGCCGGGGTAGGTCTTCAGCACATGTTTCTGCGCTTCTTCGGCACGATGCAAAAACTGCGAGAGCGTTTCCCCTCCTGTGCCGGTCTCCAGATGAACGCCGAATTCCCCGGAAGGCACGAGGAGGGGGTGCTTTGCGGTGATATCATCGAGTTTCTGCCCCACCCATTGTCCGAATTTCCTCTCCCGCAGGAGCGGGCTGTATTCCATGACCGCAAAGTTCAATTCCTTCGCGATGATGTCCGCGGTGTCGCGCGTTCTGATCAGGTCTGATGCGATGATTCCATCGAAGTGCATGTTCTTCAGTTCCTGCGCAGCCTTTTTCGCTTGTTCCCGCCCTTTCGCCGTCAGTGGCCGGTCGCCTTCCTGCCCTTGGCAGAGGCGCTCCACGTTCCAGTCTGTTTCTCCATGTCGAAGGAGAGTCAGATGCACCGAGGTATCGTGCTCGCTGCCCATCCAGTCGATCTCATCCACCGTTTCCTTATGGAGATCGAGCTGCGCTTCCGTGTCGTGATCCCAGAAGTAGCTCTCCGGTGTGGCGAAGCGCGGGTAGGGCTGGTGGCAGAGCTTGGCGGGATCTTCCCTCGTGAACAAGTGCTTGAAGTTCAGCGCCGGATCAGCGTGCGTCACGATGACGATGTGCTCGCCGCGGTGCCTTGGGAGAACCCCATCGGCAAAGGACTTCACGCGCGACTGGACCTGGCTCCAGGTTTCCATGCCGGGGAAGTGGTAGATGCTCTCGACTTTACCCGTCTCGAGCTTGTGAGCGCGGCGCGCCTTCACGAAAGTCAAATCACTGAAGTCGACGCTCTTCCCTTCGAACTGTCCGAACTCCACTTCACGCAGCCGTTCATCGATCACGATCTCGGCTCCGGTCGCGTCCGCGAGCGGCTGAGCCGTCTGGATGGCGCGCGCGAGGGGAGAACAGTAGATCCGGGCGATGTTTCCTGGTTTCAGAAGTTCGGCAAGCCCCTTGGACTGGGCTGTTCCCGTGCTCGTCAGGTCGGTTCCCGGAACGTTGCCCTGGTACCGCGGCGTGACGTTGCCCTCGCTTTCCGCGTGGCGCAGGACCGTTACTTTGGTGAAGCGGACGGGCATGCGGCTCATCAAGTCATCCCGACTCCCGATCACGTCGATCTCCTTTGTTGTATCACATCTCCAGATCGGCAGCGGCGTGCCCCAGTAGCGGCTGCGGCTGATCGCCCAGTCGCGCGCTCCTTCGAGCCACTTCCCGAAGCGTCCGTCGCGCAAGTGCTCCGGCACCCAGCGTGTCTTGCTGTTCGCGTCCAGCATCTTCTCTTTGATCTTCTCGACGGCGACGAACCATGAGGAGGTCGCGTAATTGAGAAGAGGGGAGTCGCAGCGCCAGCAGTGGGGGTAGCTGTGCGTATAATGTTCTTTGCTGAAGAGTTTGCCGTTCTTCTCCAGCCACTCCGCGACCTTCTTATCCGTTTTCGTCGGATCGTCCATCGGCTTCACGTCCATGCCGGCGAAGTCCGTCACCTCTTTGGTGAACTTTCCGTCCATGCCGACGTGTTGGAGGATCGGAACCTTCTCGCGCATGCCGACATTGAAGTCATCCTCGCCGAAACCGGGTGCGATGTGCACGATGCCCGTGCCGTCCTCTGTCGTTACGAAGTCACCCTCCACAATGCGGAAGGCGGACCCCCACCCCCCGACCCCCTCCCCCACGCCTCGCTTCCCACTTCGCTCTGCTTCGCAGAGCTTCGTGGGACAAGTCGCTCGGCGAGGGAGAGGGGGAGGGAAATCGGCGAAGTACGGAAAAAGAGGCGCGTACTTCTTTCCGATGAGAGATTTTCCCGTCACCGGTGTTCCTTCCACCGCATATTCCTTGCCTTTGAATACCGCCTCGACACGATCTCTTGCGACGAGATACTTCTTCCCTTCGCTCGTCACCGTTACGTACTGCGTCTTCGGATGGACGGCTAAGAAGAGGTTTCCGGGAAGCGTCCAGGGGGTGGTTGTCCAAGCCAAGACCCCCACCCCCTGGTCCTCTCTCTCATCCGAGAAAACCCCCTCCCCCCGACCCCCTCCCGTTCGCATCAACACCCCCTCCCCCCGACCCCCTCCCCCCTGCGGGGGAGAGGGGGAGAGTTCAAAGACAGCAATCACCGAATGATCCGTGATGTCTTTATATCCCTGCGTCACCTCGAAATTGCTGAGAGGAGTCACGCAGCGCGGACACACGTGCATCGGCTTGTGGCCCTCGTACATGAGCTTCCTGTCGAAGAGGGATTTAAAGACCCACCAGATGCTCTCCATGTAGTCGCTGTCCATCGTCCGGTAGTCCCAGTCCATGTCGACCCAGCGGCCCATCCGTTCCACGACCGTCCGCCACTCCTTCGCAAAGCGCTGTACCGCCGTGCGGCAGAGATCGTTGAACGCCTTCACGCCCATCTCCTCAATTTCCTTCTTCGAGCGGATGGTGTGTTCCCTCTCGATGATGTTCTCGATGGGCAGCCCGTGACAGTCCCAGCCGAACCGCCGCTCCACGCGCTTGCCGCGCATCGTCTGGTACCGCGGGATGACGTCTTTGATCGTCCCGGCGAGGAGGTGGCCGTAGTGGGGGAGACCGGTCGCAAAGGGAGGACCATCGTAGAAGGAGAATCCCTGCTCTCTGTCCGCCTTCGCCATGCCGTTCAAGGGATCACCCGCATGACCTCCCGCCCGTGCGGTCCGCAAGCTGACGCTGCGTTTGAAGGTGTCTTCCTGCTGCCAGTACTTGAGAATTCCTCGTTCGAGAGCGGGGAAGCTCTGTTTGGGATCGACAGGATCAAACATGATGCAGAGGGGAGGGGCCTGCTTTGCACCGGAGCGCAACTTGTGCGGGAACATGGTGCTAGACTCAGAATAGCAGTATGCCAAGCAAGCCTCGATCTCCATGCACCGAACGCTGAGATGCGCACCAGAAATTTCTGTATAATTTTCTTGTACGATTTTGAAATAGCGCGATCATTTTGTTGACAGTGAAGTAATGATGCTTACACTATTACGGTCTACATGGTCAACGTCAAGGAATCCTGCTCTGGCCAGAGTTCCACGGACGCACGTCCGACTGTTGTGGAAGATGTTCCGGTCACGGAAGAAGAAGTGAAGGCAATGTTTGCACGGATGACCGGTACACCGTTAGAACGACCTTCCCAAGTGCTCGTTGTTGAGAAGAAAGCCAGGGAACTCGCGAAGGAAGAATATAACCGCCAGACACGCGAGGGTCAACATGTCGATACGCCTACCACGATCAGACGCGGGTTTGCGAAAGTGTTGCATGCACTCGGGCTTTTGTAAGTGAAAAGGGGTATACTCGTGATTCCATGCAGGTAGGCCGCCATGCCTTTGTCGATTCCATCCGCTACCTACTCGCCGCGGATCGCCGGGTCGTGGAGCGAGCCGTTGCTCGAGCCGTTCAATGGCATGGCCCTCAAAAGCGGGAGTCCGGCGAACCCTATGCCACGCACCCGATTGCCGTTGCCCAGTATCTAGCCGGCCTTGAAGCTGATCGAGATACCCTCATCGCGGCATTGCTCCATGATGTTATCGAAGATCATCATGCGGACGCCGATACCATTCGTGCTGAGTTCGGCGACACGGTATCGAAGCTCGTGGAAAGCGTGACCAAACTCAGCCTTCTCCGCTACGAAGGTGATAGGACTGCCCGACAGGTCGCATCCCTACGCAAGATGCTCCTTGTGGCAAGCGAGGACTTGCGCGTGATTCTCATCAAGCTCGCAGATCGATGGCACAACATTGAGACAATTGCGTCCCTCGCCGAAGATAAACAGTTGCGTGTGGCGAAAGAAACACTCGACATCTATGTTCCCTTCGCCCGCATTATGGGGTTGTGGGATCTCAAACGGAGATGCGAAGAGATCTGCTTTCCCATCGCATGTCCTGAAGAAAGTGCTCAATGGCATGCGGCAGTCGCCAGCGCACGCAGCGCTCTGCAGCCGGCGCGTGAAGCGTTCATACGCCGTATCAATGCGGAAACAGGGAAGAACATCACACCGCAATTGATGCCGATGACCGATTTTGAATTATTCCAGAAATTCTACGGCGATCTGCAGCGTCTGGAGGAGGCGCACAACGTCGATTCTGTCCTCATTGTCATCAGCGAGTCCGTGCAGCCTCTCGATTGCTATCAATTGCTGGGGGCCATTCACCTACGCTATCCCGTACGCAGCGTTCTCTTTCGCGATTACATCAACGCGCCCCTACCGAACGGCTACCGCGGTCTCCACACGACCATTTTCCTCGCCCGCAATCACGAGCTACGACTGCGCATACAGACCCAGGAAATGTACGAATACGTGACGAAGCGGAAGATTTCCACGTGGATCATGGATAAGGACAGCGATATCCATCGGTCGCTCTCTTCTCTACACCATGCGGCGTTCGACAGCGCACAGTACCTCAGTGACCTGAAACAGAACGTCCTGGAGCGGATGAGCGTGTTCACCACTGGAGGCGAAATTGTCCGCGTTCCCCGAGGGGCGACGGGAGTGGATTTTGCGTTTGCGCTTAACCCCGACATGGCGATGTCCATGGCCGGGATCCGCGTGAATGGAGAGTTGCGTGAAGCGACGTACGAGCTCCACGACGGCGACACCGTCGAACTCGTTCTGCTCGAGAAGGGCGAGCAGGAACAGCGCTGGCGCCTGTGGCTGGAGACCGCGAAATCCGCGGATGCTCGCGAGAGCATGAAAGGCGAGCTGCGTCGGCATCCGCAGGAACAGCAGCGGCAGGAAGGCAGAAACCTGCTCGAACTTGAGGCACGAAAGAGGAAATTACCGCTCTGGCCCCTCTTCCGCTGGTCCCACACACAACAGCGTTTAGCGTCGGATTTCGGCGTGACGTCCTTCGACGAACTGCTGGAGCAAGTCGGTCGCGGAGAATTCTCGGTGAAACAAGCCATCGACGCCTACCGCAGGATTCTTCTTCAATCTCCGTCGCTGCTCCATAAGATTCTCAAATTCTTCCGGCTGCTTCCGCGCAGTCGCGTGCTCAACAAAGAAGCAGACGTCATCGATCTTGAAATCTATGCGGAGGACCGGCAGGGGCTGATTTTCGATATCACGCGTCGTATTGTGGAGCGCAAAATCAACATTGCAAAATTTTCCGTCTTCGCAATTCCTCCGAAAGACGCTCTGTATCAAATGCGGCTGGAGGTTCCGCATTTTGAGGAATTCAGCAAGCTCTTCGATGCACTGCTGCAGGTGCCCAGCGTCAAAACCATTATCCGGAAGCGGTAAATTCCCTTGTGATTCCTCACCACTTTCCGCAGAATGTCCCACTTCCACTCCCGATCATGAGTCCCAATGGCTTTCCCCAACAGTTGGACCAGGGAGCCGATCCGTCGGCGTCCATCTACGACCGCACCGCACAGCGGTACGATGAGTACCAAATTGATGAGTACACGACGAATTATCAGCGCCGTTCTCGACAATGGGAAGACCACTACACATACATGCGGAGAGCATCTCAGTATTTTCTCTGGCGGCACACGGAAACCTACCAGCCATGTCACGAAACCACCATGGCGATCGTCGGTCCAGGTTTTGATCCAGCCAATCGTGACTACGATGCGCGACTGGTGGAATCCTGTCTGGCACAGCTCCGTTCCATCATCCTCGTGGATTTTTCCACGTTGGTGCACAGGCGAGCGATTCAATCGCTCATCGACGCCAAAGTCGACCAAGAGCGAGTACATCCCGTCCAGATCGACATCACGAACGGGCTGAGCACCGTGTATCAGGAGTACATTGAAGATCAACTACGCAACGTCGGCGACGATGAGACCTCCCTGGCAAGCGTCGTTGAGCGCATGTCGAAGATGGATGTCGTGGGAGAATTATGGGACCGCCTTGGCCGACGGTATGAGAAAATCGCTGCTATGCGTTTCTCCAAAATGGCGAGCATTGCGGATACCGTGCGAGAAGGCCTTGCGCTACCGAGTAGTAAGCGACAGACCCTGAGATTTACGAGCAGAGGAAAACCTATACCGGTGAACATCTTCTCTCTGAACATGGTACTGGCTGGGACGGGTGCCGCTGCGGATGCCATCTTCTGGGATCGATACGAATCCGCGATTGATACCACAGATTCCACTTCGCCTGCCGGCGTTGATGACACCCAGACACGACGTCGGAAGATTGTGACGGATTACCACTCCGTCATCACCCGGTATAACACCGAGGTTTCGACAGCCATGATCAAAATCATACTGGAAGCTCATCCCAAAACACGCATTGTGGCAACGACAGATTTCTCGACCAACTATGACTCTCCCGACATTACCCATGGTGATCCAGGTGTTGATGTCATCGGAAAGTTGGACCGCATCGATCTCTCTCGGATGAAGACCGATTTGGCAAGAGAGGGGATCGAAGTGCAGTTGGATCTCCCACCGAAGGCATGGATATGGGAGGATGAACCGAAGCATTCACACGACGTCATGGCGCTGATGGCAAAGAGGATGAAGCAGCCGCCGCAGCCAGTATCTACCGATACTCTTCAGGCCGTGTCAGCGCCGCCGAAGAGCCTCCCACTTCAAGTAGCACCTCCTGCACTCACAGAGGCAATGCAACCTCCGGTGCAAACACCATAGCTCCTCGCTCCTCATAGTGTGTCGAGAATGTAGCCTTTCACGTTGGCAAAAATCTCGGTCCGTTCATCCAACTTCCCAATTTCTTCTTTCGTGAACCACCGCATACCATTGCTCTCATTCTTCATCATCTCCCGCGCGTCGGTCTCATTGAGCGGTCGAGCGATGTACAGGAAGTCCATGTGTTGATGTTCCTCTTCGCTCCACTCAGGGCTCGCGGGGATATTCTCCAGCAACAGTGCGATCGGCTTCTTGAGCATTCTCCCTTCTTCCGGATTCCTCTCGAAGAGGTCAGGCGTCTCCTCCCCGACGATCTCCACGTCGAGGTTCGTCTCCTCCTTGCATTCGCGCTTCGCGGCCTCCTCGGGTGTCTCGTCTTCATCTACGTGCCCGCCCGGCGGCATCCAGCGTTGGAGGCGCTTGTGCCAGAGGAGCAAGACCCTCTTCTTTGAATCAATCACGAATGCCGTGGCTGTGAAGTGACGCTGCATGCGGTTGCGAGTTACGAGTTTTGGGTTGCGGGTCACGAAACACGAAACACGCAACCCGTAACTTGGTCATGATACACTGGCATCATCGTCTCCAAGTTTATGGTTCTGATCAACGATAATTCATCGGTCCTCGCCATCGGCGACCCCTTCCCGCACTTCCAGCTCCCGTCCGTCGATGGCCTCACGATCGACACGCATCTGATCAAAGACCCCGTCCTCGTCGTCGTGTTCACGTGTAATCACTGCCCGTACGCGCAGGCGTACGAGGACCGGTTGATCGCGCTCGCCAATCATGTTGATGAGGAGGGCGTTCAATTCATTCTCATCAACAGCAACGACGCCGAAGAGTATCCCGACGACTCCTTCAAGGCGATGAAGGTTCGCTATAAGGAGAAAGGATTCCCGTTCCCGTACTGCCACGACGAATCGCAGCACGTTGCCAAGAGCTTTGGAGCGCTCTGCACACCGCACTGCTTCGTCTTCAATCAGCAGAGGAAGCTGCAGTACAAGGGTCGGGTGGACGACAATTGGAAGGATCCGGAAAAGGTGAAGGAACGCAGCCTCCACGATGCGATTACTTCACTGGTTGCCGGCAAGACGCCTCCAGTTCAGGAAGCGAATGCGATTGGGTGCAGTATTAAGTGGATCCCTCGTACGCTCAGCGCTCCGCGCTGAGCTACTCGGGATGACAATGAAGTTTAATGAATGCCCTTTGATATGTTCGCCCATTCGACAAGCTCAGGGCGAACTATCCGAGGTGCCGAGTAGCTGCTCGCGGAGCGAGCAGCGTATCGAGGCGCCACTTGTTTTACATGCCTTGTCATTCCGAGTAGCTCGTGACGGAGTCACGAGCGTACGAGGAACACATCATTTGCTCTTCTGTTTACCCAAAATTTTCTTCAAATATTCACCTGTATAACTCTCCTTCACCTTCGCCACCTCCTCCGGTGTTCCCTGCGCCACGATCTTCCCTCCGCCGCTTCCGCCGTCGGGGCCGAGATCGAGAATCCAATCGACGGATTTGAGGACGTCGAGGTTGTGCTCGATCACGAGCACGGTGTTGCCCTTCTCCACCAGGCGCTGCAGGACTTCCAGGAGCTTGCGGATATCGTCGAAGTGGAGGCCCGTGGTCGGTTCGTCGAGGATGTAGAACGTCTTGCCCGTCGCGCGCTTGGTGAGTTCGGTCGCGAGCTTGATGCGCTGCGCTTCGCCGCCGGAGAGCGTCGTGGCGCTCTGACCCAGGTGGATGTACCCGAGGCCGACGTCGTCGAGCGTTTGGAGTTTGCTCTTGATCGAGGGTACAGCGGAGAAGAATTCGAGCGCTTCAGCGATGGTCATGTCGAGCGCCTGTGCGATGTTCTTCCCTTTGTAGGTGATCTCCAACGTCTCCCGGTTGTAGCGCTGCCCGTGGCAACTCTCGCAGGTCACGAAGACATCCGGCAGGAAGTGCATCTCAATGCGCTTGAGCCCGTCCCCTTCACATTCTTCGCACCTCCCGCCTTTCACGTTGAAGCTGAAGCGTCCGGGCTTGTAGCCCCGCAACTTCGCTTCTGGGGTGGCAGAAAACATATCACGGATATCCGTGAATACCCCTGTATACGTTGCAGGATTGGAGCGGGGCGTCCGCCCGATGGGGGATTGGTCGATGACGATCGCCTTGTCCAGGTGCTGCAATCCTTCGATGGACGTCACGTCCTGCGGCTTGGTGTGCGCCTTGTTCAGGACGCGCTGCAGTTCCGGTCCCAGGATGCCGTGGATCAAGCTCGACTTGCCGGAACCCGAGACGCCCGAGACGCCGATGAAGGTGCCGAGTGGAAAACTGACGTCGATATTCTGGAGGTTATGATGGCGAGCACCCTGTACCGTGATCGTCTTGCCGCTGCCTTTGCGGCGCTTGTCCGGCATCTCGATGAACTTCTTGCCGATCAAGTATTGCCCCGTCACCGAGTCGGACTGCTTGATCAGCTGTTCCGCCGTGCCCTGCGCCACCACTTCCCCGCCGTACTTTCCTGCGCCGGGTCCGATCTCTAAAAGATAGTCAGCGGCTTCGATAGTTTCCTGGTCGTGTTCGACGACGATCACGGTGTTGCCCAAATCACGCAACTGCGTCAGCGTCGTGATCAGCTTGGCGTTGTCGCGCTGGTGCAGTCCGATGG
The DNA here is from genome assembly GCA_964563915.1 of uncultured Candidatus Peribacteria bacterium. Classification (GTDB taxonomy): domain Bacteria; phylum Patescibacteriota; class Gracilibacteria; order Peribacterales; family Peribacteraceae; genus JABFSS01. The sequence continues at coordinate 15,984 of CAZLYW010000020.1, forward strand.
AAGGCTCATCCAAAACGTACAGGACGCCCTGGAGCGCGGAGCCTATTTGCGTTGCAAGACGTATTCTCTGTGCTTCTCCTCCGGAGAGAGTAGCCGCTGACCGTGACAGAGTCAGATATTTCAATCCTACGTTTTCCAGGAAGCTCAGGCGAGCAATAATCTCTGTGAGAACTTTCTTCACAATTGTGTACTCGTAGCCCGACAAGTTTCGTGTTTCGTGTTTCCTGCCCTGCCTGTCCTGAGCGGCGTCGAAGGGGGCAGAGTCGAAGGGCGGTTTTCGAGTTCCCGAAACCCGCAACTCGGAACTCTCAATCGGGATTAGGGAAGCAAAGAATGCGCGTGCCTCATCCACAGACATATCCGTCCCCTCCACGATGTTCTTTCCGCCCACCGTCACACCGAGGATTCCCTTCTTCAGGCGCCGGCCGCCGCACGATCCACAGGGGAGCTCGAGCATGTACTCCTCGATCTGCTGGCGGATGTAACTGCTGTCGGTTTCCTGGTGGCGGCGCCGGAGATTGGGAATGACGCCTTCGTACGTCGTCTGGTACGTGCCGCCGAACTTCATCGTGTTGATGCTGACCGTGAGCGGCTTCGTGTAGCCCCACAGGATGATTTTTCGCTCCTTGTCGGTGAGCTTCTCCCACGGCGTGCTCATGCTGAACCCGACTTCTTCCGAGAGCGCTGCGAGCAGCTGCGTCATGAACCCTGTCCGGCTTGCGGAGGTCGCCCACGGATGGACAGCGCCTTCGGCCAGCGACAGGCGGGGGTTCGGGATCACCGCGGTTTCTTCGACTTGCAGGATCGAGCCGATGCCGTGGCACGTGTCGCACGCGCCGTGCGGAGAGTTGAACGAGAAGCTCCGTGGCTCGATCTCGGGGATCGGCTGGTCGGGGTGGTCGGGGCAGACGAACGATTCCGAGAAGCGCACTTCTCCATTCGAGTCGACGTCGAGCACGATCAACGATCCCTCCCCTTTCTTCAGCGCGAGTTCGACAGAATCCGCGAGACGACTCCGATTGGGATTGGATTGCGCATGTGCATCTCCATCGCTCTGGAGATCCCGGACGATGAGTCTGTCTACAACGATCTCAATCGTGTGTGCCTTCTTCGGATCGAGTGTCGTTTCTTCATCCGTCGTCACCACGGCGCCGTCGATGCGCATCCGGACGAAGCCTTCGCGGCGGATCGCGTCGATCACTTTCACATGTTCGCCCTTGCGCCCCTGCACCACCGGCGCGAGGAGGAAAATCTTCTTCCCCTCCGGCATCTTCGCGATCGTCTCGACGATCTGGCTGGCGGATTGCTTCCCCAGCATCTTCCCGCACACCGTACAGTGCACCTTCCCGATTTTCGCCCACAGCAGGCGCATGTAGTCGTAGATCTCCGTTACCGTGCCGACCGTCGAACGAGGATTGCGCGGGGCGGTTTTCTGGTCGATCGAAATTGCGGGACTGAGTCCTTCAATCGATTCCACCTCCGGCTTCTCCATCTGCGCGATGAATTGCCGCGCGTAGGCGGAGAGGCTCTCGACGTAGCGGCGCTGCCCCTCGGCGAAGATCGTGTCGAAGGCGAGCGAGGACTTCCCCGAGCCCGAGAGCCCGGTGATGACGGTGAGCTTGTTGCGGGGGATCTGCACGTCAATGTTCTTCAGATTGTGCATTCGCGCACCTCGGACAGTGATAAAATCCATAGAATCAAAAAAACGCCCGCGCGCGAACGCGGCGGGGCCACTAAGCGTATCAGAAAAAATGGCGTATGTCCAGGGTCAAAGGGGTACCATCGGGGAGATGTTCACCGGCCCTTCGCTTCGCTCCCGCCT
>CAZLYW010000021.1:0-17599 GCA_964563915.1 uncultured Candidatus Peribacteria bacterium
CAGCTCTGCATCCCCGCAGCAAGCTGCGGGGTTTTTCGCTGCGCTCATATAAATAAGATTTTTATTTGGCGAAGGCGGTGGGAGGCTTTCGGATACCATCGAACAAATTCTATCACAAAACTGATGTTTCAGGTAGAATTTTTCCATGCCGCACTCCCCTTTCAGCACGTCTGCCGTACTGTGGCATGCTCTCGCACCCGCCAACGCCCTCAAAATTTTGAACACTTCTTTTGATCAAGGAATTACGCAAGAAGAAGCTAAAAAAAGACTGGAGCAGTATGGTTTCAATCGACTGCAGGAAGGCAAGAAAATCTCCCCCTGGAGGCTGCTGCTCGCACAATTCCAGAACGTCCTCGTCATCATTTTGCTGATCGCGACCGGGCTCTCGGGGTTTTTGGGCGAGACGGTGGAGGCGGTCACGATCGCGGCGATCGTGCTGCTCGCGGTCGTGCTGGGATTCGTGCAGGAGTACCGCGCCGAGAAAGCGATGGAGGCGCTCAAGAAGATGGCGGCACCGACCGCGAAGGTGATCCGCAATGGGGAGCAGCGGGAGATCCCCGCCGCGGAGCTCGTCCCCGGCGACATCATCCTGCTCGCCGCCGGCGACCGGATCCCCGCGGATGCGCGGCTGATCCAGGAAGCGAATCTACGGACGGAGGAGGCAGCGCTGACGGGTGAGTCTCTGCCTGCGGAGAAGACCGCCGAGGTGATCGCGAACCCACAAGCCTCCGTCGGTGACCGGAGCAATATCGTCTATGGGGGTACCTCGGTGAGCCATGGCCGCGGCAAAGCAGTCGTCGTCGCAACGGGCATGCAGACGGAATTCGGCAAGATCGCGGCGATGCTGCAGACGGTCGAGAGCGAAGAAACGCCACTCCAGCAGAACCTGGACCGCGTGGGCAAGACGCTCGCGAAGGTCGCGCTGGGCGTCGTCCTCGTCATCAGCGCGATCGGCGTGTACCGGGACCAGCCGCTCGTCGAGATTTTCCTGTTCGGCATCGCGCTGGCCGTCGCCGTCGTCCCCGAGGCGCTCCCGACCGTTGTCACGATTTCACTCGCGATTGGCGTCCAGCGGATGGTTCGGCGGCATGCGCTCATTCGCAAACTCCCCGCGGTCGAGACGCTCGGCTGCACATCGGTGATCTGCACCGATAAGACGGGAACACTGACGAAGAACGAAATGACGGTCCGGAGAATCTGGGTCGTCGGGAAAACCTATGACGTCTCCGGGGCGGGGTACGCACCGGTGGGAAATTTCTCACGGAACGGTCAGCAGGAGAAACCGCACGACGGTCTTCTCGAGCTCCTTCGCGCCGGCGTACTCGCATCGGATGCCAGGCTGATTGAGGAGAGCGACGGGGTGTTCGATATCGCTGGTGATCCGACCGAAGGCGCGCTCGTGGTCGCCGCGGCGAAAGTCGGACTCTTCCGGGGAGACCTGGAGAAGGAAGCGCCGCGTATCGGTGAGATCCCCTTCACATCCGAGATCAAGCGGATGATGACCCTGCATGAGACCGATGACGGGAACATGGCCTACGCAAAAGGAGCGCCGGAAATGATTCTTCCACTCTGCACACGCCTCTGGGGCGAACACGGAGAAGAACCTCTGCCGGAAGCCAAAAAACGTGAAATCCTGGCGGCGGCCGACGCTTTTGCATCGCAGGCGCTCCGCGTCCTCGCGATCGCGCGGAAGGGCGGGACGGACCTCGCGGGCTCCTCTGTGTCCATGAAATTCATCGGGCTCGTGGGGATGATCGATCCGCCGCGGCCGGAAGTCCGCGATGCAATCAGGGAATGTCATGACGCCGGGATCCGCGTGATCATGATCACGGGAGATCATCCCGTGACGGCGGAGGCGATCGCGAAGGAGCTCGGAATTATTGACCCCCAGCGCGGGCCTTCCCTTCGGCAGAGCTCAGGGCAGGCGGCCCGCGTGACGGGGCAGGAATTAGAAAAGATGGACGATGAACAATTGAATCGGGAATTGAAACACATCGCCGTGTTCGCCCGCGTCTCGCCTGGGGACAAATTGCGTCTCGTCACCGCACTCCAGAAGCAGGGCAACATCGTCGCGATGACGGGCGACGGCGTGAATGACGCGCCCGCCCTCAAGAAAGCCGACATCGGCGTCGCGATGGGAATCACCGGCACCGACGTGACGAAGGAAGCCGCCTCGATGACGCTGACCGACGACAACTTCGCCTCGATCGTCGCCGCGGTGGAGGAAGGCCGCGGCATCTTCGGGAACATCAAGAAGTACTTGATGTACCTGCTGAGTTCCAATATCGGCGAGATCATCATCATGACGGTCGCGACCCTCCTCGGCTGGCCGCTCCCCCTCTCGGCCGTGCAGCTCTTGTACTTGAACCTCGCGACGGACGGATTTCCGGCACTCGCGCTCGCGGTGGATCCGCCCGAACGGGACTTGATGAAGCAACGGCCGCGGAGTCCCCGGACGGGCATCTTCACCAAGCGCGTGATGGCGCTCATGCTCACCGGGAGCGTGTGGCTCGCGATCTTGATCCTCGGGATATTCTGGTGGGCTCTGCACTCGAACAGAGGCATCGACGAATCGATGACGATGGCCTTCGTGCTGCTCGTCGTCGCCGAGTTCGTGAAGGCCTACAATTTCCGCTCCGATCACTTGAGCTCCCTGCGAGGAACATTCACGAATCGCTGGCTCAATGTCGCCATCCTGTGGGAGCTGATTCTCCTCCTCTGCCTCGTCTACGTGCCCTTCCTTCAAATCGCCTTCGGCACGTTCGCGCTGACGCTGCGGGACTGGGGAGTGATTGTCGCGATGGCATTGACGATTATTCCGGTACTGGAGACAGCGAAGTGGTTCCTCGGTACGCCGAAGGTCATTTACACCGACACACCTTGACGCTTGTGATAAAGCGAGGGTAGTCCTTGACGCCTGGCAGACCAACACTCGCTGGGGGCTAGAGAAAAAAGATGCAGAATTACTTCGCGATTCGATCCTGCGCGCCCAGGATCTCTTTGAAGATGCTTCGTTAGAGTTGCGAAGCAAGGTGGAAAACTCCCTTGCAACCATCCTCACCGAATTTGGCATCAACGTCCGCGCGAGCAGCTGCTGATGGAGCCGACGGCGTCACACCAAGATGAGCCAAATTGCCAGCAACGTTTATTTGGCTTTTTTGGGAAACCAAATTGGCCAGAAAAAGGTGATTTGGGTGAATTGGTCGGAAAAACTCCGATCAGAACTCGGGGTGTACGGGATAGGTGTGATTATTCTCAACCCAGCGCCGCAGCAGCCCCCGATAACTCCGCCAACTCCGCGGTAATGTTCGCCTGCCGCGTCTGGTTGTAGGTCAGCGTAAGATCGTCAAGGATGTCGCCTGCATTCTCGGTGGCGTTGTGCATCGCGAGCATCCGCGCGGAGTGCTCGGAAGCAGTCGATTCGAGGATTGCTTGGTAGATCTGCATCTCGGTGAGCTGCGGAAGGATGCGATTCAGGATCTCCTGTTCCGACGGCTCGAAGAGGTACTCCCGCGCGGCATGCTCCAGCGATGCGCGGGCTTCCACTTCCTCTTTCGTGATGCGCTTGCGCACGAGAGCGCTTTCGATCAGCGCACGGAGTGCGCTCTCCGAGAACGGAAGGAGCAACTTGGTCGCCGGCTCCTGCGTCAACGCGGAGAGGAATTCGCTGTAGAGGAGGACGACGTGGTCGTACGTTCCATCCTGAAATCCTTCGATGCCCATCCGCGCAATCGGGAGGACGTCGCGGAACGACGGATGATTGCTGAGCGCGGGAAACGCGGCGACCACATGCTGATCGGCGCGCTTGAGGAATTGCTGGCCCTTGCGGCCAACGGCGATGAACTCCAGACGCTCGAATCCCTCGAGTTCCTTGCACGCCGTGATGTAGTGCATGGTGGAGCGCAGGAGCTGGGTATTGAGACTGCCACAGAGTCCCCGGTCGCTCGTGACGAGGATCGCGAGGATCCTGCGAACCGGCCGCTCGATGAGCCACGGATGCGTGCCGCGGTGGCTCAACGCAATCTTCTGGAGCATCGCCCACGCCGTGAGAGCGTACTTGCGGAGCAGAACGGCATTCTGAACCGCACGGCGCATCTTCGACGCCGCCACGAGCTCCATCGCCTTCGTGACCTGCTTCGTCGATTTGATTGCTTTCATCTTTCTACGAAGGTCTCGAAGTGAATTTGCCATGGCCGATTCGAGGAAGAAGAACTATGAATAAAGAATTAGGAATTAAGCTTCATTCTTACTTCTTAATTCATAATTCTTGGAATCTTTGAAAGTACCGACAAGTCTCTTCAACTTCTCCTCCACTTCAGCGGTGATTTCTTTGCCGAGCGTCTCCAGCACATCCATATGCTTCCCGCGCAGGAGCGTCAAGAACTCCGCCTGGAAGTCTTTCACCTTCTCCGCCGGAATATCATCGAGCAGGCCGTTGACGCCACAGTAGAGGATCGCGACCTGCTCGCCGACCGGCAGAGGCTCGTACTGGCCCTGCTTGAGGATCTCGGTCAGCCGTGCGCCGCGGTCGAGCTGCTTGCGGGTGGCGGCATCGAGGTCGGAGCCGAACTGCGCGAAGACGGCGAGTTCGCGGTACTGGGCCATGTCGAGACGGAGCTTCCCCGCGACTTTCTTCATCGCTTTGACCTGCGCGGCCGAGCCGACGCGCGAGACCGAGATCCCGACGTCGACCGCTGGCCGAATGCCTTTGTAGAAGAGATCGGAGACGAGGAAGATCTGGCCGTCGGTGATGGAGATGACGTTCGTCGGGATGTAGGCGCTGACATTCCCCTCCTGCGTTTCGATGATGGGCAGTGCCGTCAGCGTTCCCCCGCCGCGCTCGTCGCTCATGCAGACCGCGCGTTCGAGCAGCCGCGAGTGCAGGTAGAAGACGTCACCGGGGTACGCTTCGCGTCCGGGCGGTCTCCTCAGAAGAAGGGAGATCTGACGGTACGCCCACGCGTGCTTGCTGAGGTCGTCGTAGATGCAGAGCACGTCTTTCCCCTGGTCGACGAAGTACTCCCCCATCGCGCAGCCCGCGAACGGCGCGATGTAGCTCAGCGCCGCGGGTTCCGAGGCACCAGCACTGACGATGATCGTGTAGTCCATGGCGCCGTGCTTCTGGAGCTCGGTGGCGATCTTCGCGACTTTGGATTCCTTCTGACCAATGGCAACGTAGATGCAGATGACGGGACGGTCGCTCCTCTGCGTCTTCTTCTGGTTGATGATGGTATCGATGACCACCGCCGTCTTGCCCGTTTGCCTATCGCCGATGATGAGCTCGCGCTGGCCGCGCCCGATCGGGATCATCGCATCGATGGCGGTGATGCCAGTCTGGAGCGGCACACTGACAGACTTGCGCTCGATGACGCGCGGGGCGATTTTCTCGACGGGGTAGAACATCGTTCCCCGGATCGATGGACCGCCGTCTTTGGCTTCCCCAAGGGGTGAAACGACTCTCCCCATCAAGGATTCCCCCACCGGCACCGAGAGGACTTTCCCCAGGGACTTCACGGTATCCCCTTCCTTGACTTTGCTGTAGTCTCCGAAGATGACGGCGCCGACGGAATCCAAGCCGAGGTTGAGGGCGCTGCCGAGGACACCGCTGCCGAAATCGATCATCTCCATGGCGCCAATCTTCGAGAGCCCGTCGATCGTCGCGATGCCGTCGCCGACTTGGGTGACGGTTCCGACGTGCTCATGCGATGTCGTGCGCCGGTAGGAGGCGAGGCGATCGTCGAGGGTCTTGAGGAGGGTGTCGGAGAGGGTCATAGGACGGATGGGCAAATGGACAAATGGTCACGCCGCTACATGGCGATGCAAGTGCTGGAGAGAGCCGCGGAGACTGACGTCGAGACGTTCGTCCCCGATGGAGAGGAGTGCGCCGCCGAGCAAAGACGCGTCCGCATGCTCCTCAAGATTGACGCACGTCCCGAGTGTCTGCTCGAGCGTAGAGTGAATCCCCTTGTGCGCGGCGCCGGAACTGCCCTGCGGCGTGCGGAGCACTGCAGAAGAAAGACGTTGCCGACGGGAGAGTTCCCGGCGCACGGCGGCGCGCAATTCTCGCAGACCGCCGGCGGAGATTCCCCGGCTCTTCAGGAATTGGAGTGCGACATCGCAGGCGGCAGCACAATCACTCTGGGGATGATCGGTACTGTGTTCCACCAGAGTGCGCGCGACGAGGATGAGGAGGGCGTTCATCGCAGGAGTGATGGAATATCCTTCTCGAGGCTCGAGAGCAGTCGCTTCTGATCGGCATCCGAGAATTCGCGCTCCAGGATCTTCTCCGTCATACGGACGATCATCGTGGCGAGCGACGCCTGGACGTCGTGAAGGACCTGCACGCGTTCGTCCTCGAGCTGACGACGCCCCTTCGCGAGCACGGCATTCGCCTCGCGCTTGGCCTCTTCGAGGATCTTGTCACGGACGTTCTCCGCGGCACGCTTGCCCCGCTCGAGCATCGCGCCGATCTCCTGATCGACCTTCTTGAGTTGTTCCAGACGGAACCGCTCGAGCTCGCGCGCCTGCTCCTCGACGCTCTTCGCATATTCCATAGCCTTGGCGATCCGCTCACGGCGGGCATCGAGCAGATCGATCAGCGGCCGGTACACGAAGAACGTGAGGATCCCCAGGAGGATCGTGAAGTTCACGATTTGTGCAATCAGCAGTTTCCAATCCACGCCGAGCTTCAAGAGAAGTTCCATACAATGACTGTCAGATCGAGTAGAAAATCGCGGAGCGATTTTCGTACCGAGATCACACGAACTTGATGATCAACGCCACAACGAGGGAGTAAATCGCGATCGCCTCAGCGAATGCGATGGCCAGGACGAGCGGCGTTTGGATGCGTGACGCGGCCTCGGGGTTCCGGCCAATGGCTTCCATCGCCTTGCTCCCCATCCAACCGATGGCGAACGCAGGCATCGCCCCACCGAAGAACATGGTCATGGCGACGGAGAGGCTCTTATCCGCCAGGAATGAGGTAGAGGTTTCTACTGCGGCTTGTGCGATGTCTGCTGCCATACATTGACGGGGAAGGAAAAAAGGGAAAGCCCGCGGATTCTATCGATGTTGCAAGGGACAAGCAAGGGTCGTCTGACGCGGTTTCGGGTTACGAGTCGCCTGCTCTGAGGGCACTCGAAGGGCGGGTACCCGAAACCCGCAACTCGAAACCGGCGTTCAGTGAGCGCGAACTCCATGCCCCACCGTCGCCATGGCAAGGAAGACGATCGTCAGGAGCGCAAAGACCAATCCCTGAATGAACCCGACGAAGATCTCCAGGCCGAGGAAGGGTAAAGGACCCAGGTAGGGAAGGAGGAAGGAGATCACCACGAGGAGCACTTCGCCGGCGAAGATGTTCCCGAAGAGCCGGAAGGTGAACGAGACGATTTTTGCAAATTCCGCGATGAGCTCGAGGATGCCGACGAAGCTCATGACAGGATCGCGCCACGGCGCGACGAAGTACTTGCCGGCGTACGGCAGCACGCCGAGCGCAGCGATCCCGAAGACTTGCGTCATCACGACGGAGATGACGGCGATCGCGAGCGTCATGTTCACGTCGGCATTCATCGAACGGAAGAGAGGAATATTCAACAGATGCCCATCATGCATTCCCTCGATCGTGATGCTGCCCACACCTGGCAGGATGCCCATCCAGTTGGCAAGGACCAGGAAGAGGAAGATCGTCGCGACGAGCGGGAAGAATTTCCGCGTCCGCGTGCGGTCGCCGACGACGGAATCGAAGAAGTCGAAGAGTCCACCGACGATGAGCTCCATGAACATCTGGAATCGTCCGGGGACCTCGCGGTACTTGGTCCTGCGGAGCAGGAGAGCAAGAACAATGAACACAGCCATCGCGAGCCAGGCCATGAGGAGCGTATTGCGGAGTTCGAACGATCCGATGTGCCCGATGGTCTCGGAGGCCAGTGTGGGAGCGGTGAGGGCGGCCATGGAAGTGGAGGGAAGTTAGCAGGGAGGTGGAAGAGATTCAAGGGGGACAAACTCATCGATGATCTCTCTCCGGCGAATGAATTCGCCGGTGTCCCGATGCGGAATTGATTCAATCGTGAGGTAGCCGCCGAATAAATTCGGCGGTTACCCGGCCTTCGCATGAACCGGAATTCATTCCGGTTTGTTGACGATCTCTTTGACCATCCGCCAAATCCCGAGGCTGGAAAGCGCAAGCGCGCAGGCGAACCCGATCAGGATGAACAGCGGCGAGGTTCCCCAGAGCCGATCTACGTACGCTCCGCCGAAGCCGAAGAGGACCGCAGGGATCGCGATGATGTAGCCGAAATTCCACGCGAGACGGACGGCGAGTAGGAGGTCTTGCCGGATGGAGCGGGGGTGGGAGGAGACAACGGGAGAGGTGCGAGAAGATTGTCGATCGTTCATACAAGATTTCAGGAAAGATAGAGCGAGATCCCCGCTGCCTTCGCGGCCTTGCGCAGGCGAAGATCGAGCGTTGCGAGCGGCAATTCCCGCCGCTGCGCGAGTTCGAGATACATCGCATCATAGCTGGAAAGGCCATACGCGCGCGCCAGGCTGATCACATTTCCGAAGACGGATGCACCATGCAATTCATCGACTTGAATGGGAAAGGCGACGATATACGCAATCCATTGGACGACGTCATCATAGGTACAACGCTTCCGACGCTCACCCACAAGCAGCGTATTGGCTACTTCGATATGCCAGAGAGGTGGCACCCATGCATCACCGCGAATGAGTCCGCGCGCGACATCTTCGACATAGGAGTTTTTCTCATCGGAAAAAAACCAGGACATTCCCACGGACGCGTCGATGACGAACTCTTTGGCCATAGGATCAGAAACGGCGTCCTTCTTCGATCATTTGCCGAATGGTCATCTTCCCGCGGGTGATCTTCCTGCGCTTTCGGAAAGCGAGCATGGCCTCTACCGTGTCCATGACATCACTGCGGGCTTCGCGCGGAGGAGGCGACAGAAGAGCGACAGGAACACCCCGAAGCGTGATCATGATCTTCTCGCCTTGCTTCACTCGCTGAAGAAGTTCGGGCAAGTGCGTTTTGGCTTCATAGGAACCGACGGTCGTCATGGCAGAAATTGGAACTGGTCTACTCATCTAGTCTACTCGAACTTCTGCTCCCGTGCAAGTTCGATTCGTGGTGTATTACTTCCCCCGATGCCCCCTCGCCTTCCCTGCCCCGCACCGAGGCACGTGCGTGTAGGGATCATGAGGGTTTGTTACTTGCTATGGATAGCGGAACCGCCTCTGGTGCGGCGGTGCCTCCTGATCGTGCTGAGCCGCGCCAATTCCCTCTCCATCAGCGCCGTCGCCTCGGCGAAGCCTTCGACGTCGTGCCGTTTCTCCGCGAGGAGCTTCTCCGCCACACTCTTCGCATGCTCCACCGCGGCTTCCTGGAGTTCCTCCGCGCGGTCGGCCGTATCGGCGAGGATGCGGATGGTCTTGCCGTCCACTTCGATCACGCCGCGAGAGACAGCGAAGATCTGCTCCTCTTTCCCCTTCCGGATGAGGATCGTCCCCGGCACGACGATGCTGATGAGCGGGATGTGGTGTGGGAGGACGGTGATCTCCCCGTCGGGAGTCGGGAGGGAAATGGCATCAACGTCCCCTTCGAAGATTGGACCATCCGGTGTAATGATTTGCGCGCGCAGCATGCGAGAATTAGGAATTATGAATAAAGAATAGCCGCTTAATTCTTAATTCATAATTCATAATTCTTCGCTGGGAAATGCTAAGCCTTTACTTCGTCAATCCCCCCCTTCATGTAGAACGCCTGCTCCGGAACGTTGTCCATCTCGCCATCGAGGATTGCCTTGAAGGCGCGGACGGTATCGGCACGCTTGACGAACTTTCCGGGCACGCCCGTGAAGGTCTCGGCGACGAAGAAGGGCTGAGAGAGGAACTTCTGGATTTTCCGCGCGCGCTGGACAGTCTTCTTATCCTCCTCGCTGAGTTCTTCCATCCCGAGAATCGCGATGATGTCCTGGAGTTCCTTGTAGCGCTGGAGCATCTTCTGGACTGCTCGCGCCGTGTCGTAGTGCTCCTGGCCGACGTTGGCAACCGAGAGGATGGTGGAGGTCGAATCGAGTGGGTCGACGGCAGGGTAGATACCGAGCTCGGTGAGCGAGCGGGTGAGGACGATCGTGGAATCAAGGTGGGCGAAGGTCGTGGCTGGCGCCGGATCGGTCAAGTCATCGGCGGGAACGTAGACGGCCTGAACGGACGTGATGGATCCTTTCTTCGTTGAAGTAATGCGCTCCTGCACCTGGCCCATTTCGACGGCCAGCGTCGGCTGGTAGCCGACGGCGGAGGGGACGCGGCCGAGGAGGGCGGAGACTTCGGAGCCCGCCTGTGTGAAGCGGAAGATGTTATCGATGAAGAGTAGAACGTCCCGCTGCTCTTCGTCGCGGAAGTACTCGGCCATGCAGAGACCACTGAGCGCGACCCGGAGTCGCGGTCCCGGCGGCTCGTTCATCTGCCCGAACACGAGCGCAGTCTTCTCCAGAACGCCCGATTCCTTCATCTCGTAGTAGAGATCGTTCCCCTCGCGCGATCGCTCCCCCACTCCGGCGAAGACGGAGAAGCCGCCGTGTTCTTCGGCAATGTTGCGGATCAGTTCCTTGACGACGACGGTCTTGCCGACGCCCGCTCCGCCGAAGAGTCCGACTTTGCCACCCTTGAGGATCGGACAGATGAGGTCGATGACCTTGATGCCCGTCTCGAGGATTTCGGTCTCGGTCGACTGCTCGGTGAACTCTGGCGCCTTGCGGTGGATGGGGTACCGTTTCTTCGTCGTGACCGGCGAGAGGCCGTCAATCGGTTCCCCGAGCATGTCGAACATCCGCCCGAGCGTCTCGGGGCCCACGGGCACGGAGATCGCTGAGCCCGTATCTTGCACTGCGGTACCGCGTTGCAACCCGTCCGTCGATCCCATCGCAATCGCACGCACCGAGTTCCCGTCCAGGTGCTGCTGCACTTCGAGCGTAAGGAGCTCCTTGCCCATCTTCACTGTGAGGGCGCTGAAGAGTGCGGGGAGCTCTTTGACATGAGGAAACTGACAGTCTACGACGGCGCCGACGACTTGGGAGACGTGACCAGGCATTAAAGGTGAGGAAACCCTTCGACAAACTCAGGGTAAAAAGCGCGGGGAGCCTACTTGAATTCATCCTGGCAAACAAGGGTGAAGGGACAAAAGGAACAAAGGCGACAAATGGTATTTTGCAAAAATCCTTTGTTCCTTTTGTCGCCTTTGTCGCTTTTGTCACTTTCGCTTCGCCCACCCGTGCCTCACCCCATGCGTCACCGCCGGCAGTAATGAGACGATGATGATCGCGAGGATCACGAGGGAAAAATTCTCCTCCACCACCGGAATCCCCCCGAAGAAGTACCCACCCCACACGAAGAGGAGCACCCAGACAACGCCGCCGAGGACGTTGTAGAAAATGAAGGTCGGGTACGGCATTTTCGCGATCCCCGCGACGAAGGGCACGATTGTCCTAAACATTGGGAGGAACCGTGCGAAGACGACGGCCTTGCTGCCGTGGCGGCGGTAGAATTCTTCGGTCAGGCGGAGGTTCTCCGTGCTGAGAATTTTCCGATGCTCTTTGAAGACGCGTCGACCAAGCAACCCTCCCATCCAGTAATTGCACGAATCACCGAGAATGGCCGCGACACCCAAGAGGACCGTCAGGAGGACCGGATCGAAACTCCCGCGCGCGGCGAAGGCCCCGGCAGTAAAGAGGAGCGAATCGCCGGGGAGGAACGGCGTGAAGACGAGGCCGGTTTCGCAGAAGATGACGACGAAAAGAATGACGTAGGTGAGCACGCCAAATTGATCGATGATGGCCGCCAAGTGAACGTCAAAGTGCAGAAAGAGATCGACGACTGCGTAGAGCATTGCAGAATGTGGAATATGGAATGTCGAATCGTGATTCCATATTCCCTATTCTACATTCCACATTCACCGTAACAACTCCATCGCCTTCTCCATCTGCAGATCCCTCCCGTCCGGCGCACCCTCGTTCGTCACGACGACATCGGGCGTCACGCCGACTTTGTCGATCTTGCGCCCCAGCGGGGTCTGCCACTCGGCAATCGTGTACTTGAGGCTCGAGCCGTCCGAGAACTGCACCACCTGCTGCACGGTGCCCTTGCCGTAGGTGGTCTCCCCGACGACGGTGGCGCGCTTGGCGTCCTGAAGGGCGCCGGCAACGATTTCTGACGCGCTGGCCGAACCCTTGTTCACCAGCACGATCATCGGAACTGAGAAGCTCACTGTCGGCTCGTCCTCAGTGAGTTCTGTGCGCGTCGCGTCGCTCTCGGCAATCGAAACGAACGGACTGTTCTTAGAGAGGAAGGTGCCCACGACAGCGCCCGCGGCGTGCAGGAGTCCGCCGGGGTTATTGCGGAGATCGAGGATGATCCCGCGCGGATTGCGCGACTGCAACTCGGCCATTGTCTGACGGAATTTCTTGTCGGTCGTGTCCCAGAACTGGAGGATCTGCACGATAATGACATTGCGGTCCTCCGTGATCTCGATTTCGGGGATCATCACTCTCTCTCGCGTCACCGAAACCTCGAACTCGCTCCCGGCCCGCCGGATCTTGAGGAGCGCCGTGGAACCCTTCGGTCCGCGCACCTTGTGCACCGCATCGTCGAGGGTGAGTCCCTGGAGGGATTCGCCGTTCACGGAGAGGATCTCGTCCTTCGGCTTCAAACCGGCCTTCTCCGCAGGAGATCCTCGCAGGGGAGACACGATTCTCAGTACCCCTCCGGTCATCTCGACCGTCGCACCGATGCCTTCGACTTCGCCTTTCACCTGGACTTTGAAGTCCTCGCTCTTCTGCTTCGGCAGGTACGTGGTGTACGGGTCACCGAGGGAGTTCACGAGACCCTCGATTGCCTTGTCCCCCGCCTTGTCGAGGATCAGCCGGTCGCGGTACAGGAAGCCCCGCTTGAGCGCGTTCCACACGCTCTCGAGGAGATCGACTTTCGGTGCTTGCTCGATCGTGATCGCCTGGACCTTCACGCGAATGACGGGAAGCGAGAGGCTTTCGGTCTCCGGCGCGGTAGAGCCAGGCATCTGGAAGGCGCGCGTGAGGAGCAAGGTTCCCTCCTTGCCGCGCAGGGGTCGCTTGAGACCGAAGACGGTCTCGGAGATCGGCTTGAGCCAGTTGCGTTCGATCGCGAGCGCTGCGGTCGCACGCTCGCTGTCCGTCACCGCGTCTGTGAACTTCCTCGCTGTCGCATCGGATCCTCCGCTCTGGGTCACCTGCAGGAGAATGGTCAGGATATCAACGGCTTCCCCGCGACGGATGCCCTGGGTGAAGCGGAGCCTCCTCCCTTCCTTTTCGAAGACCTTCAATGCCCCACGCGCATGGGCCGCGCGGACGTACGGGAGGAGCGCCTCGGGGACGTTGTCGTACGGCACCGCGCTCTCCTTCGATAAGGGAAGCTCCGCGGCCTTGACGGCGGCACGGATGAAGTCAGCGCGGGTGACGGTCTGCGCGTTGCGCGCGCTGAGGAGGCCGGTGACGCTCACGGCATCCGCGGCCGGGGCAAGCAGCGAGAAGATCATGCTCACACTGAAGACACGAGTTGCGAATCGTAGAGTCATGCAAGCACTCTAACAGCCGAAGGAGGAAGCGACCAGAGTGATTCTCCCCAATCACTCTGCAGCCTCCAACACCTCCTGCTCCACCAAGTGCCCCCTCTCCTTCATGTTCTCCTGCTTCTGGAACAGCGCCGTGAGGACGGTGAATCCACCGACGACGTAGAGCAGCGTCGGCGCCAGGAGGAGCGCAATGAAGTTGAGCGGCGAGCCAGATCCGGAGTGCAGCAGATCGCCCACCGTCCGGGGGTTACCGGGCAATGCCTCAGGGAGCGACACGAGGAAGTTGCTGAGCCCGTGGAGGAACGTCGCGATCACGAAGCCTGTCAGGATCTTGTAACGGCGGTAGAGGTCGCGCTTGGGGATACCGAGGAGGTCATGGCACCACTCGAGCATGCGGTACCGGATGCCGCGCGACGCCTTCTCCTGCAGGAGTGGACCGGCGAAGAGCGCAAGCCCGACGTAGTACCCCATGATCCCGGTCGAGACGATGTGCACCATGCTCGTGAGGATCGACCGCCCGGCGACATTGCCCAAAAACGCGCCCCAGTCGCGGTTCCCCGGCGTCAGCAGGAACTCGCGCACGAAGCCGAGGAAGTACCCGGAGTTCGTCACGTTCTCCGCGAACGCGAAGCCAATGGCGATGAGCACGGCCATCTGCATCGCGTCGTCAATGCTCGTCACGTACCTCCGGCCGGCACGCCACAGCACCCACAGCTTGCTCCCCTCCTCGATGAGTCCGACCAGGAGGAACGAGACGAACATACTGAGGAGTGAGGACTGGAGCGGCGAGATGCCGGTCACAGCGCCCGAGACGAAGAGGTGTGCGCTCGAACTGAAGCTCTGCGGGGCGATCGTGAACAGGAAGAAGTTGAGCTCGGCGCCCTCGCGGACGAGCGCATCGTAGAAGAGGATGGGGATCGTCGAGAGCATGCCCGCGAAGACCATGCAGAATACGACGCTCAATTTCTCCCGATGGTACGGCAGGAAGAGCGCGCACCAGACCATCGCGGGGATGGCGGCGGTGCCGATCGCGATCAGGTGCGCCGTGCGGTCGTCTGGGGTTTTGACCGAGAGGATGTGGAAGAAGATCCAGAAGACGAAGGTTCCCAGAACTGTCGCCTTCGTCTTGGCATCCCAGTCACCGAAGAGCAGCCGCCATGCGAGGACGATGAGGAAGACCCCGAAGGCGATTGCCTGACCTTGCTTGGGCACATCAGCACCCATAACTGCCTGCGTGGCCGTGATGAGGCCGAACGACAGGATCGTGCCGACGAGGACGCCGAGCGCATAGCGCGCCTTCTGATGCCGCACGCGCGCGACGAGATCGAGGCACGCGATGATCACGATTGCGGCGAGCACGACCGCGGTCTTCGGCAGGGAGATTTCGAGGGTGAAGAGGCTCAGGGACATCGGGATAGTATAGCATGTTTTTGGCTTTCTGTTGAGACGTATTTATGGGTGTTCGCATCACTGGAAGGTATCAGGTTACGGGTTTCGAGTTGCGGGTTTCGCGTAACTCGCAACCCGCAACACGCAACTCTATACTGCCCCCATGCCCGCCCCCTCCCTCGACCTCCTCGTCTCCCTCTGCAAACGCCGCGGGTTCATCTTCCCGGGATCGGAGATTTACGGGGGGCTCGCGAACAGTTGGGATTACGGCCCGCTTGGGACAGAATTGAAAAACGCGCTGCGCGACTGGTGGTGGGACCGGTTCGTCCACAAGCGTCAGGATATGGTCGGGATCGACGCCGCGACGATCATGAATTCGAAGGTATGGGAGGCGAGCGGTCACGTGGCGAACTTCAACGATGCCATGGTCGACTGCAAACACTGCAAGATGCGTCATCGCGCGGATCATCTCATCGAGAACGCGAATCCAGGCATGAACGTCGAAGGAAAATCTCCATCCGCGCTCACCGCGATCATCAAGGAGAAGAGGATCTTCTGCCCGAACTGCGGCATGAAGGACACGTTCACGGATGCCCGGAAGTTCAATCTCCTCTTTCAAACACATCTCGGCGTCATCGAGAAGGAAGGAGCTCAACAAGCCGTCTATCTCCGCGGAGAAATCGCGCAGGCGATGTTCGTGAACTTCAAGAACATTCTGAACACCTCACGCAAGTGCCTGCCGTTTGGCATCGCATCGGTGGGCAAAGCGTTCAGAAATGAGATCACTCCCGGCAACTTCACCTACCGCACACTCGAGTTCGACCTCATGGAATTTGAGTACTTCATCCGCAGCGACGATTGGGAGAAGACCTTCGCATACTGGCTCGGGCAGCAGCAGGCATGGGCGGAGGAAATTGGATTCTCGAGAGAACGTCTCCGTGTGCGCGAACATACGAAGGATGAACTCTCCCACTACTCCAAGCGGACCGTGGATCTGGAATATCACACGCCGTTCGGATGGAAGGAGATGTTCGGTCTCGCCTACCGCACGGATTTCGACCTTAAAAATCACATGGAGAAGTCCGGCGAGGATCTGCAGTACACTGATCCCGACGACGCGAAGATCAAGTTCATTCCCCATGTGATCGAACCGACGTTCGGCCTCTCGCGTCTGGTGATGATGACGCTCCTCGAAGCCTACGACGAAGAGAAACTGGAAGGTGATGACTCGCGGACCATCCTGCACCTTCATCCACGCATCGCCCCCGTGCAGGTCGCCATTCTTCCGTTGAGCAAGAAAGAACACCTCGTTAAGAAGGCACAAGAATTGTACAACAAAATTATTCAGGAGACCGATCTCCGCATCGACTTCGACGTCACCGGCAGTATCGGCAAACGCTACCGCCGCCAGGACGAAATCGGAACGCCGAAGTGCATCACGGTGGACTTCGGGACACTGGGGGAAGACAGCGCGCAGGGGGAGAGGGATACGGTCACGATCCGAGATCGCGATTCACTTCAGCAAACGCGTGTCCCTATCAACAAGCTCATTTCCATACTGTCATCCCGCCTGCCCGCCGTAGCCTCGGCGAAGGCGGGAGCGTAGCGAGGGGCGTTGAAGCAGGAGCGGATGCCGGTAGCTTCGATCGTTGGAAAATTGCGGACATCATCGTGATGACAGCTTCTCCAGTTCCTCGTGATTGATCACGTTCAACAGAGCAATCACACGCTCCTTCTCATGCACTCTGTAGAGCACCACTGCATCAAAACTCAAATGTAATTCGCGCACGCCCTTCATGGAACCTTTGAGGTCGTGATCTTTCCACTGCTCGCGCAGGACGAATCGGGCGGGAGCATTGAATACGGACAAGAGTGCACCCACTTCATCAAAGGATGACAGAACGTCTTTCCTGCCACTCCTTCTGCATTTCTGCATCGCCTTCTGAAACTTCTTCGATGGGATGAGGATGTACGTCACTTGTGAAGAATATCCTCCATCATTATTTTCGCAGAGGTGTATCCCTTGATCTTTCCCTGGCGATACAGACGCATGGTTTCTCTTGCTTCCTTCTTGATCATCGTCGCATACGCCTTCGGATAGCGCGTGACTCCGACGTTCACCGAACCCTCCGCATAAAACCGCAGCAGCATCTTGACGATATCCGAGAGGGTCAACCCGTCTTCCTGCGCAAGTTTCATCACCGCCTTCTTCAGACGGGGATCGAGCCGGACGGTGGTGGCATTGGGAGACATAGTGTAAGTATAGCAAATAGATATACAGAGTGTCAATGGACACTCGTGAAGAAATGCATACAGGAATAATGGTCGCACTCAAATGGCGTTCCCTGGACAGCATGTGGTACCACTTGGGGCTCACCTCCGTGGCCCGTTCCACGATTGCCTACGCCAACGAGCATCGTCCATCCCTGATCTACGAATCCCTCTTCTACGCGATGCTGGAAAAGTGTCAGGTTCTTGCTCCCAAGAAGAAGTTCTCTTTCCAAGATGAACTCCGTGCCATCGACTCCACGACGATCGATCTCTGCCTCAGTCTTTTTTTCATGGGCGTGCTCCAGGGGCCCTCTCGAAAAG
>CAZLYW010000022.1:0-16931 GCA_964563915.1 uncultured Candidatus Peribacteria bacterium
CCTGAGCGTGGACGACTCTGCCGGAGGCGGTGCCGATGATTTCAAGGGCGGAACCGGAGAAGCTGGAGGACAGGGTGAGGACAGTGCCGGCGATCGTGAGGCCTTGTCCCGCGGAGGGCGTCGTACCGGAATCGGATGACCAGGAAAGAACACCGGCGGCGTTCGTCTTGAGGACTTTGCCGGAGGCAGAGCCGTCGGCTGCGGGGAAGGTATAGGTGACGCCGTTGATCGCGAGGGTCGAGTTGAGGATCGCCGCTCCGTCCACGATGAATGTTCCGGAGGATGTGAGCAGCCGCTCCGCATGAATTTGGCTGCCCGATGCGGTATTCGAGACTTTTAAACCGACGCCGCTCGCGAGGATCGTGAGCGCACCGGCCATCGATTCATCGCCGGTATCGTTCACGTAGCGTGCATCGCCTTCGGTGGTATCGAGGCCGGTCGTGGTATTCGTGATGTTCGTGACATTAGTGGTGCTGCTGCCTCCTCCACCGCCTCCGCCGCGGCTGATTCCCCGGTCGCTGCTGTAGCGCACCTCCGGCGCTGCCCCCCTGCCATCGGAGGCCACTCCCCCCGACGGTTTGCGGCCGGTGCGTACCGGTTCTTCCGGGAAACCCCACTCCGCTTTTCCGTTTTTGAACACGATGACTTGCCCCTCAGCCGGCGTCCCGGAGATATCCATGAGCGATGCGACGAGCTGATTCTGGTATGCAGCGCGGGTGGGGACCCCGGGATGCTGTTCTCGTCTATCGCGACTGCGCTCAGTGTAAACAAGTTCAGGGGGCACATGGAGGGCAGGGGCAAACGCAGCGGTGGATGTCTTGAATGTTGGAGAAAATGCGGCAACCGCCCGGCGTCGTTCGCTGCGGCGTTCGGCGAGGCGTTTCTGAAAATCTCCCGTGGGCACGGTGCCGATCCAGCTGGGAATCACACCTTCCTCTGTAGCGGGCGGCGCGGGATCCTGCTCGGCGGCAATGGGGATGTGCGGGGCTCGCGGTGCCAGGGAAGCGGTGAACTTGCTCGACCCGCGCATCTGGCCGAAGACGAGGAGTGCCGAACTGATGAGTAACGCTACCCGCCAACCGCTGAATACCCACCGGGCGGAGTCGATGACGGAGGCTGTCGGTTTCCTGCCCACCGTAGCTCCGCAAGCGGAAGTAACCGGCGCTCCGGAACCCTGCATGTGCACGTCGCGGTATGCCGCAATGTGCCGCTCGACCGCCGCGCGCGAATACCCCGTCACCCGCTGGAGATACTGGCGAACGAATCCGCGGTCTTCACGGGAGAGCTGTTCGTAGCCGACCTCGTCGAGCGCCTCGCGAACCCACTGCTGCCTCGCGGATCGCTCGGCGCCTTTCATTTCCCCTCCCCCGGGGGCGTTATCCAGGTAGTCCCGGATGGCATCGATCTGCCGATGTGAGGGGGGTGTCGGAAGCACGTGTGGGTGTTGGTGTTCGATACCGGAGAAATCGTTCGAATGAGCCCGGGCTCATTTGGTTTTTTGACGCTGTAATTATAGCGGAAACCGCCAAAACGGACAATGAGCCTTTCGGTGAGCAATGAGCGTGTTCCAAGCCCAGCAAAAAGGCGATTGGAGCAGAATTTCTGGAACAGAATAGCCCCCGCAAAACCACTCTATTTTTTGGGCGTTTTCCCGAGTAGGACATCGACCCCGGCAACGACCTGCGGATCTTCTTTCCAATCCCACGGTGCATCCACAGGCGGAAGCGGCTCATTTGGCTTCCCTGCCTGTCCTGAGCTTGCCGAAGGGAGCGTAGTCGAAGGGCTCGGCTCGATGTCAACGTCCGGATGCACCCCTTCTTTCCCGAGATTTTTCCCCTTCGGCGTCAGCCATCGTGCCACCGTCACGCGGAGGCTGGTCCCTCCCGCAAGGTCGATGACTTCCTGCACCGTCCCTTTCCCGAAGCTCTTCTTGCCAACGATCGTCGCCCGCCCGTGGTCCTGGAGTGCTCCGGCGACGATTTCCGACGCGCTCGCCGTTGCCTCGTTCTGGATGATCACAAGCGGCATTTCGGGCAGGAGCGCGCGCCCGTTGACCTTCTGGATTTCGGTTTCCCCCTGCCGCCGCTCGACCGTCACGACGTCCCCGTCCGGAAGGAAGAACGACGTGAGTTCGACCGCCCCCTCCAGGTACCCACCACCGTTGTTGCGCAAATCGAGGATAATGCCCAATACCGAGGTATCCTTGAAGTTCTGCAATTCTCTGCGTAATTCCGCGATTGAGCTCTCCCCGAACTGGTTCAGCGCGATGTAGCCGATTGTCTTTCCTTCCGCGGTGATCCCGTGCGACTCGACGCTCGGAACGTGGATTGCTTCGCGAATGATCGTGAATTCCAACGACGACGCCGACGTCGTTGCTCCTTCACGACCTACTCGAATACGGACGCTAGTGCCCTTCGGGCCGCGGATGCGCGAGACGACCTGCGCGAGGCTCCACCCGTCCGTGGACTGTCCATCCACATCCAGAATCACGTCCTTGGGGAGGAGTCCGGCACGTTCTGCGGGCGACCCCTTGAGTGGCGAAACGATGATAATCAGTCCATCGCGGATGGTGAGTTCGGCGCCGATGCCCTCCAGATTCCCCGCGAGCCCATCGCGGAATTCCTCGCTCTCCTTGGGCGTCATGAAGACCGTGTACGGGTCTCCGATGGCTCTGGTTAGCCCTTCCGCGGCACCGTAGACGAGCGGGGTGACCTGGAGTTTCTGCGGTTCGATGTAGAAGTCATTGAGCTTCTCCCACACGTCCCACAGGAGCGAAATATCCACCTCCCGCTGCGGATCTTGGACAGTGATGCCGCTGGCCGAGAGCCCGGGCCGGACCAGCAGCGACCCCGAATCGATGCGGAGAGTCCGTGTCCCACGCTCGTGCATCGCACCGATCTGCCACCCGAGAAGGAGCAGCAGAACTCCGGTAGCGATGCGGAGGAAAATACGGGAATTCACCGAAGAATAATCAATGATTAAGAGTCAATCATCAAGGAGGTTTTACGGCTTGTGGCGATTGTGGCGAGAAACTTTTTACTTTTTTCACTTTCCCACTTTTCTCCTTCCTTGACGATTGGCGATTGGTCATTATGGCCGGGCATGACGAAGCGCAAACCCGCCCAGCCGAAGAACGAGGCGTTCTCCTCCATCCACAAAACCATGCCCATCCAGGAAATCGTGACGCTGATCCCCGAAGCCAAATCCGTTCTCGCCGAGTACGGTCTCCATTGTTTCTCCTGCGCCGGAAGCGAGTTTGAGAATTTGGCGGATGGCTGTCGCGGTCATGGTTTCTCCGATGAAGAGATCGATGAACTCGTCGACGACTTGAACCAGATGCTGGATGACTTGCCACCGCGACCACAGACGTTGACGTTAACCGCGGACGCGGCGCGGGCGATCAAGAAAGTTGCCGAAGCTGAAGGTCAGAAAGATGCCGATTTGGAGGTCATTGCTGACGCGACGTGTGGGTTTTGTATGGAATTCCACAATAATCCCAGTGCAGGTCTTCGACCTGCGGAGAAAACGTTCACCCACCCGGACATTCCGTCCGTCCGCCTCTTCGCCTCCACCCTGACCCTCAAGCGCATCGGCGGGGCGACGATCGACTTCCGGGAGGGGCGGTTCAAGTTGGACCTTCCTGAGGACGGACATGCCCCGTGTAGCCCGGAGGGCGAGGTGGGATGCGGCTGCACTCCGGAAAGCTGTAATTGTAGCCATAAACCTGCGCAAAACAGCAAATGATCTTGGGCTCAGACTGCGCCAATCACCAAGAATCAAGCACCAATGATCAGATAAATCCAAATTGGATGTTGATGCTTGGTTCTTGGTGATTTTCTCCGACCACCCAGAGTATTGTATTCCCCATGCTCCGTCTCCCTTCTTCTCTCGAGCGCCGTTTAAAAGAGATTTTTCCCAAAGCCGTCGATCGGGAACGCTTCGTCGTCGATGCCATTGAAGAGGCTCTAACCAAAGAAACTCCCGAGGACCGGACCCTGCCGGACGCGATCGGAGGAACCCTGCACCTCTTTACTGACGGCGGATCAAGAGGCAACCCTGGCCAAGCCGCCATCGGCTGCATTCTCGTTGATCCTGCAAAAGGCGTGACGCTCAAGGAACATGCCGAACGGATCGGCGAGGAAACGAACAACGTCGCCGAGTACCGCGCGTTGATCGAGGGGTTGAAGATCGCGCTGCGCTACCGCCCGAACCGCCTGATTTGCCATCTGGATTCGGAATTGATTGTAAAGCAGCTCAACGGCGAATACCGCGTCAAGATGGCGACCCTCCAACCGCTCGTGGAGGAAATCCGGCAGATCACAATGGAACTCCCCGACGTCGTCTTCCAGCACATTCCACGCGAAGACAATTGGAGAGCGGATGCGCTGGTCAATAAAGCACTGGGTGAGATGCCAGCACCTCATTATCCGAAAAGATAATTGAAAATTGAAAATTGAAAATGGAGAATATCGTCGATCACTCCTCAATGAAACGCTCCCTATTGTTCTTCGGGTCTCTCGCACTATTCTCAATTCTCAATTTTCAATTCTCAATTCCTCAGGCGTACGCGGCATCCTTGACCTACAGATATCGACATTATCTTTTTCAGATCAACTCCCTCGCCCACCCCGGATGGCGTTCCCCCGCCGAAACGTGGACGTACAACGGGATCCTGTTCGAGCCGCCTGCGATGTGGAGGGTGGACGGGGACGACGTGCCGCGATTGCCACGGGGCGTCATTCGGCACGAGACCTTCGCGTGGAACCGGGATGCTATTGAGAGAACGCTGAGGAAAGCCGTAGCATCGCAGTTAAACCGTATGCCGGGCAACGTCGTCATTGCGCGGGACGCGAAAGGGAAGATTGTCTTCAGCGGCGTTGGACTCACGGGGCGGACTGTGGATATCGAGACTGCTGCTGATCTGACCATCGCCGCGCTGGAGCAGGGCTTGGTGGAGATCGCCCTGCCAATCACCGAAACACAGCCAATGGTTCGTGTGGAAGATCCGGCATTGGTCGCGCAGGGAATCACGGAAGTGGTGACGATCGGTGAAACGATCTTCGCGGGATCGCCCGCCAATCGTCGGCACAACATCGACGTGGGGCTCAGGAGGTTCAACGGGACGGTGATTCCCGCCGGTGCCGCCTTCTCCTTCAACAGCGTCCTCGGCACGGTCGACGCGAGCACGGGATACAAGAAGGAACTGGTCATTAAAGGAGATCGGACGGAACCCGATTATGGCGGCGGCCTCTGCCAGATTTCGACCACCGCCTACCGCGGCATCTGGGAGTACGGTTTCCCGATCCTGAAGCGGAAAAACCATAGCTACACCGTACGCTACTACGCGCCACCAGGGACCGACGCCACCGTCTACCCCGGCTCGATCGACATGGTATTCAAGAACGATCTCCCGACCGCGCTCCTCATCCAAACACACCAAGAGAAAGACCATGCCTACTTCATCTACTACGGCACACGGGACAAGCGGACAACGGAGATCATCGGCCCATTCCTCTACGACCAGAAGGATCCGCCGCCGGACAAGACCGAACTGACGCTCGACCTGCCACCGGGGGAGAAGAAGAAATTGAACGAGCGCGTGCCGGGACTCAAAACGCTCTGGTATCGCTTTGTCACTTCGGGCACCGGATCGCTGAAATCGGAAGCTGTCTACTCAGCCTACGAAGCTCGCCCGCTCTTCACCGCCCTCGGTGTTCTACAGTTGCCGGCAGGGTATGACAAAATCGGCTCCGGGTCAGCGCTCCAGGTCGAAAGTATTACTCTGCCCATTCCACATTGAGGATAGCTGGCGATGTCATGGTGAGCGGAGCGAACCATCATGCCATCATAGCCACGATATCCGGCGTCTTCAACGGCGTTCCCAGGTGCTCGATGAGTAGAGCAGACCGCAGCGTCATGAGCCGACCGAGATCGCATTCCGTATGAGGGGCATGGAATGTCCCGGCACGCGATGATCGCAGGTATGCGCGCTCGTGGAAACCGAGAGAGGAAAAACCCTCCAGTTCGTCCTCACCGGGAAGGAACCCCAGACAATGCAAAAGACAGAATGTGTAACTAAGCACGATATTCTTGTCACCCCGAGTAGCTCGCGGAGCCTGCCCTGCCTGCCCGCCGTAGCCTTTCCTGCCGACCGAAGCTGGAGCGAAGGTTGGGAGGAGGCGGGAACGGAGCGAATGGGAGTCGAGCCGAAGGGGAGCCGCGAGCGTATCGAGGGGCGCATGTTCCATTCTTTCCTGGCATGCGCTGATGAACGAGAGCGTCACATCGAAAACGTCGGGGAGTGCGCCTTCGTCCGTGACCAGCCTCAGGAGGAGCTCGATCCCCTCTTCGAGAGCGGAAAAAACGGCAATGTTGTTTGTAGGGGCGTTGCATGCAACGCCCATCGCGTGATCCACGCTCCATCGAGACACCCCGCACACAATCCACCCCCCCGATCCTTCTTTAAGTTCTACAGCGACGCGCCGGAACGGAAGGAGGGATCCTCCCAAACGCGAATGGAGCCGCCGCGCCCCCGACGCCCGCGCCGCAATGCGACCGCGCTCGCGCGTGAAGAGGATGCAGAAACGATCGGCCTCGCCAACGTCGTAGGTCTGCAGGACAATCGCCTCGAAGGATTGTGAATGGGGCATATCAGAATATTTTTTGAATTCGTGTCCCCAGCACTGCTCCGCTGACCCCAATAATGATCATCGCCACGAACTCCGTGACGATCAGAGCGGGACCGTAATTGATTGCAGGCAGTCTTACGTCCATAAAGAACGGAAGAGCTGCAGGGGACGCAACGAGAATGAGAGCGACGCAGATGACGCTGACGAGGAGTGCGATAGTGAGCTGAACGATTATTTCGGTGGCAAAGGGTAGAACGATGGACGCTTCGTCCGTCCCGGACATCCGTTCGACGAAGAGATCTTCGCGCCGGCCCGCCGCCGAACGCCGGACGAGCGTGAGAACAGTCAGCAGGAGCGCGACACTAGCAGCCGCGAGCAGCAGAAACGCACCGGAAGTGGTCATCTGCACCCCCCGGAACGCCAATTGGAGCTCCTCCCTCCGGGTTTCCATGGACGCGAACGTGACGGGATCGATGACGCGGCTCCAGCGGGGGTGACGAGCGAATGCGGCGAGTTCATCGTATCCAGTGAGACTGCCGATCATGACGATCGCCGCATCGCGAAAGGGATTTACGGCATTGGATTCCAGGAAAGTCGCGATATCCGGATGGGCCATTCGTTCAATCTCCATCGCTTTCTCGCGCGGAACGTACTCGACCGATGAGACTGGGGGAAGCTGCCGCAGAGCGACGAGGAATTCCTGCACGTCCCGGTCAGGCACGCCCAGTCGCAATGATAGCCGGAAATCATTCGTCGCCGTGAGAGCCTCCTGCACGCTCCACGCACCGAACCCGAGAACGAGGAACGTCTGTGCCATGAACAGGACGCCAATGAATGCCGCCACGCCCGTCATGATTCCGCGGTAACGGCGGAGATTCAGCCATCCTCGTCGGAGGCCACGGAGGAATAGGAGGCTGGACATGAGCGGAAGTATACGGTTACAGGTTACGGGTTGTCTGCCCTGCCTCGGCATCGAGTGCTCGGCATTGAGATGAGCATAGTCGAAGGGCGAGTTACGAGAACGAATCACGCGAAACCCGCAACCCGAAACCCGAAACCCGAAATCGGCCGCGGCCTATCGTTTCTCCGCAACCGCTCGGGACAATCGTCCAACGGCCGCCAGGCACTCCTTCGCCCGCGCGTTCCCCGGCTCCAGCTCCAATGCCCGTTCCAGGAGCGTGTGGCTCTTGAGGAAGTTCTGCACTTCGAGGTACGCGACGCCTAGGTCGCAGAGCGTGAGCGCCGAGTCTTGATCGAGGTTGAGCGCCCGCTCGAGCGTCACGATGCCCTGTGCGCGCTGGCCGTCGTGGAACAGCGCCCAGCCGAGGCACCGGAGAATCTCGGCATTGTTGGATTTCAACTGATTCGCCTTCTGTAGATGCGCAGCCGCCTGGGCCCACTGCTCCGAACGGGAGCGGAGGAATCCGAGGATGTAGTGCCCGGTGTAGCTCTTCGCATCCAGCGCAATAGCCTGGTTAGCCGCTGTCTCCGCGCGCCGGTACTCACCGAGGCTGAGTTCGTTATCCGCCACTTCCTCGAGAGCCGATACGTTCTCCGGATCCTCCAGGAGGAGCTCCTCCAAGATGCTGAGAGCCTGCTCGTAGTTCCCGTCGAGCTTCAGTTGCTCTGCACGCTCCAGGCGTTCCAGGGTTTCCGGCGATGGATCGTCATACGACATGTGGACGATTGTAGATGGCGAGAATCCGAACCGCTACCGATGAAAAGGAATTTTCTGAAGATTCTTCCCTAAACCCTAATACCCTAATACACTAATAACTAAACTTCCTCAGGGCGCCCATTCATACAAGAAGTACAAAATAGTCCGCATGATCCCGTACGATCCAAGGACGATTGCGAGGCCAACGAGCGCGCTGATCATCAGCTTCTTGCCATTATCCACCTTCGTCTGATCCCCACGAGAAACCGTGAGCTGCGCTGCACCGATGAGGAAGAGGAGCGTACAGACCCCCACTGCACTCACGGCCATGAACAGGTAGATATTGGCCATGACCTGGAGGAAGGGTGTGCGGACCCCGGTCCCGACGAAGATGCACCGGTACAGGCGGCCATTGGCATCAACGCATTGCGCATAGGCGGCGAGCGGCGTGGCGAAGAGACGGAGGAGGGACATTTCCCTACAGTATAGCATTTTCCAGTCCCTAACCCTAGGCCCCAGAGCCCCAGCTCCAGCCCCGCAGCCTTAGCGAAGGAGGAACCTGTCCTCCGTAGCCTTGGCGAAGGAGGAGCCCTACACTTCAACTCTCATGCCCAATGGCTTCACCATCCGCCCCCTGGACACCGAACAGAATTTCCGCGCGCGCAGGCCCCGGGCGAACTGGGAAAAAATTCTGCATACATCGAACGCCGCCGTGTGCTGGCTCTGGCGGAGGAAAGAATATCTCGGATGGCGGCGCTCTTTCCTCTATACCCTCTCTGCCCTCTTCTCCCTCGCCACATTCTACCTTCTCTTCCTCTGGCTCACCCTCCCCTCGATCAACGAGCAGACGATTCTCGCCGCATCGCAGAGCACGGTGATCACGGACAGGAGCGGCGTTGAGCTCTACCGGATTTTCGGCGACCAGGACCGGACGATAATTCCGGGCAACGAGATTCCTGATGTTGTGAAGAAGGCGATGATTGCGATTGAGGATCGGCGGTACTTCGAACGCGGCTGTATCGACGTACGGGCGCTGGCACGCGCGCTCCTGAGCTTCGGGCAAGCGGGGGGCGCCTCCACCATCACCCGGCAGCTCGCACGCAATGCCCTCAACCTCAAACGGAATTCTCTGCTCAACCGGAAGATGAAGGAGTTCATTCTGGGATGCCAGCTCGAGAGAAAGTACAGCAAGGAGGAACTCCTGAACCTGTATTTGAATTGGATTCCCTTCGGACAGAATGCGTACGGTGTTGAGCAAGCGAGCAGCCGCTTCTTCGGCAAGCACGCGAAGGAGCTGACACTCGCCGAGTCCGCGGTGCTCGCGAGTCTCCCGCAACTCCCCTCGTACTTCAGCCCGTACGGTCGGCACGTCCATACGGAAGTGAGCGAGGAATTGCGCAAGAAGATTCTCGATGGAACGGTGACGAACGCCGAAGACATCCGCGATAGTGACGTGACGATCGGGCTCTTGGGCGTGACGATTGGCAGTGGTTCGACAGTGAAGGGGGGGAGTGGCCACTCTCTCTATGTTGGAGGCCGTGCCGACCAGGTTCTCCGTAGCATGCAGGATGCTGGATTCATTGACGATGTGTTGCGCAAGAAAGCGGAACGTGAATTGAAAACGATGGTGTTCAAGCAGGTTCGGGAGAATATTCGCGCACCGCACTTCGTTCTCTGGGCGAAAGATCAGGTGGAGAATCTCTTCGCGAATTCTCCGGAAAAGGGGCTGCTTGAGCAAGGAGGCCTAACGATCCAGACGACGCTCGATTGGCGCTTGCAGGAAGCAGCCGAGCAGGTGATCGCAGCGCACAAAGATGACGTCCTCAAGCGTTTCATGGCGAGCAACATCGCGCTGGTCGCCCTCGATGCGGAGACCCGGAACATCCTGGCGTACGTCGGCAATACTGATTACGGCGCGAACACCAAGGAAGGGAAGATCGACATGGCGCAGGTTCCGCGGCAGCCAGGGTCGAGCTTCAAGCCGTTCGTGTACGCGGCGGCCTTCGGCAACGGTTACGGCCCGGCCACCGTCCTCTACGATGTCCCGACGAAATTCGGCGACTACGCACCGCAGAACTTCGAAGGATCGTTCTGGGGTCTGGTGAGCGCCCGTCGCGCACTCGGAGGCTCACGGAATATCCCGGCAGTGAAGACGTACTTCCTGGGCGGACAGGAGAACACCATTCTGGACCTCGCGGAGAAGATGGGCGTGCGGTCCCCCAAGGCGTACATGCCGGAGAAAGGCTACGGCGCCGCGCTCGCGATCGGCGCCGCCGAAGTGCCGCTCATCGAAATGGTGCAGGGCTACGCGACACTCGCGGACGGCGGAATGCGGACACCAATCACCGGCATCGTGAAAGTCACCGATCAACGCGGATCTCTCGTCTACTCTCCTGAAGACGCTCCCGAGCCCGAGCCCGGTCCCGCCATCGATCCTCGCATCGCCTATCTGGTGACATCGGTCTTGAGCGATATCGGCGCCCGACCGAACGAGTTCTGGAAGTCCGTCCTCTCGGTCCCAGGAACGCAGGCCGCGGCGAAGACTGGCACGAGCAATAAATGTCTGGAGCGGGAGGAAAAACCCGGCGGTGATCCTAACCTCGCTGCTTGCAAAAAACGTCGGCCGGATAATGTGTGGACCATCGGCTACACGCCGACGCTCGTTACCGGAGTCTGGGCGGGCAACGCCACCAGCGAACCGCTCAGCGAGAAGGCGGACGGCCTGACGGTCGCCGCGCCAATTTGGAAGGAATTCATGATGAAGGCGCAGAAGATCCTGAAACCGTCTGTCAGCGGCTTCGCGATGCCGGGAGGAATCGTCCAGACCCAGATTTCCCTCCTCTCGGGGGAACTCCCGACCGAGTGCACGCCGGTGGAACTGCGGCGCAGTGACGTCTTCCTCACCGAGAACGTTCCGACCAAGGACGACCCTGCATGCGTGCAGCTGGAGGTGGATAGAGTGACGGGCCTCCTCGCCTCCGAGAGCTGTCCAGCGGAAGCGCGAGAGATGCGGAGCTTCTTCGTGCCCTACAACGCGGCGGGGAGGGACTTCCCGCAGTGGGACACGGACGTCGCCAATTGGGTGAATGCACAGGCTCATGAGAATGCGGCCTTTATGGCCACGGGGTCAGGAGCTGTCAGAATGTTCATGGCAGGTTCCGGCGGCGTGCTCCCGCTCCCGTTCGCGCCTCTGCAGAAATGTGATATTTCGCTGACGCCGGGACGGACGGTACAACCGACGCTAGCACTGATTTCTCCGCCACAGAACGGTACCGTGAACTATCCATCCTTCGTCCCGAAGATCCAGTACACCGTCGGTTCGCGCGTCCATAGTATTGAATACGCGATCGACGGGAAGGTGATCGCAACAGTGACATCGTTCCCATGGTCGCCGCCGCTCCGTGTCCCGAAGAGCATCGAGAAAACTGGGGGTCACGCCTTCCGCGTGACATTGACCGACCAATATTTCAATCAGATCAGTGCGGAAGCTCTGATCACCTTCTCCGCGGATAGCAGTGGTCCGGATATTCGGCTGACGTCACCTGCGGACGGAGCGGAAATCGCTGCCGGATCGCCGCTCTCCATGCGTGCGCAGTCCGCCGATCCGGAAGGTGACGTGAAGTACGTGGAATTCTTCATTGACGAACAGCTGATCGTCCGCCAACCCGTTCCCCCCTACGACATCACTTACCCACTGAATGTGACACCAGGCACACACACCGTTCGCGCGGTGGCAACGGACCTTGCGGGGAACTCTGCCGAAGACGCTGTGACGATCCTTGTGGAATGAAAACGATGACAGTCATCGTACAATGACTCTCGTGGACTTGAACAAATTGCTTTGCTGGGGCCGACGATTTGTGGTTCAATCGACGGAGCTATATTCCAATCAATAGACTTTTGTTCACCCGGTAGTCCTGGTAAGATCAAGACATGGCCTCTTGGGAAGCAAGATCTGGCGGAGGGAACGAGACTCCCGAAGAGGCTCTGCGCCAGGCGCAACGGCAAGCCTTAGGCACAGAGCTAGGGATCGTCGTGCCGCCGTTCCTGGACGAGAAGGAAATGCCAGCGGTAGACGAAGCCAAACTGGAAGCGCTGGAAGAACAACGCTTGACCGCGGAGGAGCGGAAGCGTGTGTTAGGTTGCATCGCCCGCTACTGCTCATGGGCAGAAGCGTATTACCGAGTGACACTCAAAAGGGCGAAACAAGACGCTAATCCATGAGTCTCCGTTCCTCCAAGAGCCGCTTGAGTTTCTGTTTTGCGGTCTGCGTGACGCGATATACTGTCTCAACCGGCATCCCAGAATCTTCGGCGATTTCGCCAGTACCCGCTGATCGACCATGAAAGCGGCAGCGGCGGCTACATGACTTCGAAGGAAATGGACATGTTTCTCGCAGGAGAGTCCGTGCCCCAGTATCCTCTACGTCCGGAGATCGGGTTAGTGCATACTGACATTCAACGGGAGATCAACCGCGTGCTGCACATGCCGCCTGAACACGAGTCGGTGATGTGGCACGAGAGTGATTACGCGGAAATCTCCGCATTGGTGTACACCTCTGAAACATCGTCACCTTCTTCGACCGCTTCGACGAATTTCTCAAGCTTCTCCTGCAGAGCCGGGTCGCTGATCTCGGTCATCTGTTTGGGAATGTAGGAGAGGCCCGCCGAGAGAATTTCGAACCCTTTGGATTTCAGGAAGTCCCGCACCTTTCCCCAGTCACTCACGGACGCGATCACTCTGACCATCTGATCATCCATCCCCACATCTTCCGCCCCCAGATCAATGAGTTCGAGTTCCAGCACATCCTGTTCATTTTCCATTTTCCATTTTCCATTTTCCACTGTGACGATGCCTCGCCGCTCAAACATCCACAACACTGATCCGGTGTCAGCAAAATTTCCCCCATGCTTAGAAATAATCAGCTTAAGATTGGCTGTCGTCCTATTCCGATTATCCGTCAGACATTCGATGAGGCATGCGATTCCTCCAGGTCCGCCCCCCTCCGCTCCTTCCCACTTCGTCCCTCGGACTTCGCGGGACAGGTCGGAGCTACGGAGGGGCAAGTACGCCGCATACAGGACTTCCTGCATCGCCTCGCCCTTGAGTGTCCCGGTTCCCTTCTTGATCGCCCGCTCGATGTTATCATTCGGGACGCTCTCGGCCTTCGCATTCTCAATCGCTGTGCGGAGTGATGAGTTCGTCTTGGGATCCGCACCCGCCCGCGCCGCCATCTCGATCAGCCGCGCATGCCGGGTGTAGATCTTGTTACGTTTTGCATCCTGCGCGCCTTTGCGGATGCGAATGTTCGCCCATTTAGAATGTCCGGACATATGTAGATTCTATCTTTTTTAGGAAAAAATAACTTCCCGGTTTCACCCCCTCTCCCGTCCTGAGCGAAGCGAAGGAACGGGAGAGGGTCCGTCGCGCCGTGCGACGGGGGTGAGGGGATGAAAAAGAACATTCCCTGAAAACTTACTTTCTGTACGCGAGGAAACCCATAAACCTTGCTCTTTCAATCGCGATCCTCAGCATCTTTTGATGCCTAAGGCAGACACCCGTGTAGTACCTCTTCATAATGTTCCCGAAGTAATCGACGAACGGCTTGATGGTCGGATAATCCTTGTAGTCGATGTACTGGGCACCCCCACCTGCGGCCTGCCCCGAGCTCCGTCGATGGGTACAGAAAGGGCACTTCTTCAGTCTAGGATTGGACCGGCGCTGTGAGGACTTCTGTTGTTGAGCCATGAGGAGGAGGAAGTAATGCAGGATGTCACCCTGAGCGTAGCGAAGGGTGCTGCTGTGCCATGGAGAGTGAAGGTGTCATCCTGAGCGTAGACGAAGGATGACATGGGTTAGATGGAATCAAGATCATCAGTAATAAGCTTGTCTATTTGCTTGGTCACATCCTCCCCGCTCATCTTCTCCGCCGGCTTCTCGATTTTCTTCTCCGTCGTCTTCATCTGTGCCTTGCGCCGCGCCTTGGCCGCGACTTTTTCCTCGAGAGCCGCCTGTTGTTCACGCGCACGTTTCTGGCCGATGCTTTCGCGTTTCTTCAGCCACTGCTCGTATGCGTCGGCGTACGTAATGATCTGGTAGTGCTTCGGCGGCTTGACGAACAAATGGCGAAGGACGCCCTTGGAAATTTTCAAACTCTGATCGACTTCCTTCACCTTCAGAGGATCCATCTCCCAGTAGGTGATCGTGACGTTCGCTTCCTTCGCACCTTTGATCGGAAAGGCAAGACCGCGTCGTCCCCATGCATCCTTCATAACAAGCTTCGCGCCAGCTTCCTGGAAGGAGGCGTCGATCTCCTTCATCAACGCCGCCTCATCCTTCTGGGTAAGAGGATAGGGGTAGAGGATCGCGCACTCGTAGATGCGCACGTCTTCGGATGAAGCAACAAGGTCGGCCATAGGGGCTTATGGACTGCCCTTCCCCAAAGAATGAAGGGCGTGCCCCGCACCTGAGTCCGCTTGGCGGACGAATGGTGCGGGGAAGCTACAAGGTCAGTACCTTAGTGAGATGATGCGTGCCCGTCAAGCCGCCTGTGGAGCGGCACGCGGCTGTGCTTGCGATGCTCGCTCTGCGGCTGCTCCTTTCTGGCGGAACCAGTTGATGAGATTGATCGCTCCGGCGATTCCGAACGAGATGGCGAGGGCGGGAATCGCCTGAGGAGCAAGCAACACTGCCCCTCCGGCCATGAGACCGTAGAGTGCGGTCTTCACGACGGCGCGTGCCTTGGGGTTCTCGATCTTGCTCGTGACGGCTTCAACCGCGATTGGCGCTGCCACTGCGCCACCCACCGTCCCGGCAATCATTGCCGTCGTGGATAGCCCTGCAGAGAGTCCCAACGCGGTCGCTGCGGAAGTTCCGAGTGCGCCTCCGGCAACCATCGGTGCCACCCGTCCGCCGACGAGATCTGCAGTTCTCTCGATGGCTCCGAGGGTGGGACCGGGGTCATTGTGCTTCTGCTTAGCCAGCGCGCCTGCCCCGGTCTGCAACTTCACGAGAAGATCTTCTATCAAGAAGAGTGAATCGTCCTTGAGATCCCTTTTTAAAATTGCGATGTCCTCTTCTAAAATTTCTTTGGCCTTATTTTTCACATCAACGGCTTCCACCTCGGTCCACTCAATTGCCCCCTGCTTTGCAATTTCTATCTGACGGGCAAGATTGCCCAGCTTCTTGTGCGTTGCTAAGATGCGCTGAGCTTTCACCTCGGGAGGCTCCGTGAACTCGTGCTCGCGCAATTGGCGCAAACTGGCTTTCAGCTGTTCGAGCTTGGCAATGAATTCGCCGGCGGTTTCGCCGGTATTCTCTGGTCGGCCCATAACTTCGATTGGGGAAGGAGACATTAGGAATATTCTACGCTTTTCCGCTTCAGGAAAGCAATTTGGCACAGTTTCCCCTCTCCCCTCTGCACCGTCTCTGCCCTCGTCTTCCTCTTTCCCTGCAGATCCTTCTTGACCATCA
This sequence comes from uncultured Candidatus Peribacteria bacterium, assembly GCA_964563915.1. Classification (GTDB taxonomy): domain Bacteria; phylum Patescibacteriota; class Gracilibacteria; order Peribacterales; family Peribacteraceae; genus JABFSS01. The sequence continues at coordinate 15,760 of CAZLYW010000022.1, forward strand.
CCCGCTCAGGAGTAAGATTTCCCGGCTGCCTTCCGCCTCAGGCGGATCCGCAGAAATTTACCCCGAGGTGCTCGCCAGCAGGCGAGCGTACGAGGGGTCCAAGCTCCTTTTAAGCCTCCGGCTCTCTAGGAAACTTGAGGGCTGGTGATTGGTGTAGCCAATCACCCCGAGCGAGGACCGCAAGGTCCAAGTCGAGGGGCTCCAGAGCGCTTTTCACCCCTCGACTCCGTCCTTCGGACGTCGCTCGGGGTGAATGACCTTCGGTCATTCACACCATCGTGTAGTAGAGAAGCTTGTGAATCTGTCACTGGTTCCTCTGTGGATTGGGAGTTGTCATTAATTTCCTGACGAAATGGTTGAATGGCTAAATGGTTAGCCATGTAACCATTCAACCATTTAACCATTCTACAGAGGAACCAGTTGCACAGATCCTTAATAAATTCCTTTGGAATTAACGTCGCTCATCGACCGACGCAAACTGTCGATCATTAGGATTTCGCTCGCCGAGCATGACGATTGTCATGGTGAGCGTAGCGTCCTTCGCTTTCGCTCAGGATGACATTGTCATAGTGAGCGGAGCGAACTATTTGAAGAGTTTGATCCTAGCTCAGAGTGAATGCTGGCGGTGCGCCTAACACATGCAAGTCGAGCGCTTCGCGAACCATTAACATTGAACTGTTAACAATTGACCATGGAAGTAACAATCACAAGATCCGTTGTGCTGTTAACTGTCAATTGTCAAGTGTTAATAGTTCGCGAAGCGCGGCAAACGGCTGCGTAACACGTTGGTACATACCCCGAACTCAGGGATATCCCGCCGAAAGGCGGAGTAATACCGGATAGTCCTGGTTCCTCCTTGCACTTGAATCGAAGATGGAGTCGTTGTGATTGTGAGAATTAGGAATGAAGAATTAAGAAGTAAGCTTAATTCCTAATTCTTAATTCTTGTCACGGACTTGAACAACTTCGACGAGTGCAGCGAGGAACCAGGTAAAGGTTTACCGGTTCGGGAGTGGCCTGCGGCCTATCAGATTGTTGGTGAGGTAACGGCTCACCAAGTCCATGACGGGTAGCTGATCTGAGAGGATGATCAGCCAGAATGGAACTGCGACACGGTCCATACTCCTACGGGAGGCAGCAGTGAGGAATCTTCCGCAATGGGCGAAAGCCTG
>CAZLYW010000023.1:0-15765 GCA_964563915.1 uncultured Candidatus Peribacteria bacterium
CGGGACCGAAGAGAACGCACACGCCGGATGACCGCCGCCGCCATCTCTACACGGTCGGCAAGACCGGCATGGGGAAGTCCACGCTCCTGCACCAGCTGCTCGCAACCGACATCGCGGCCGGCCACGGCGTCGGCCTGCTCGATCCGCACGGGCAGCGAAGCCAGTGCAAACTCCGTGTCCGAACCCCCGAGAACTCTCGAAGATCGTATCGCCTCGCGTTTGAACTTAAGGAAATCTGGCGAAAGGAAGAGGACACTGTCGCGGAACAATCGCCTGAGTCCTCTGAGCCTCCAAAGCCTGCGGACGCGGGTTGATTCATTGCAAGAAAGGCCACTCCATGGGGGAGTGGCCTTTGCAGTGAACCAGAGGTTCACTAAGCTGCAGATTCATCTTGAGGAGGACCGGTGAGCGACTATGGTTTGTTACAACATGTCGCCCGTAAAGGGATCAAACCTCCAGTGAGTGGGGTAATTATCCCCGGCAAATCGTGAGTGCCCATCGCCGATGCGGGGCAAATCGCGTTTGTAGTACCACCATGCTGACCCGCCGTCATAGTAGTAGACGCCTCGCGAGCGATCGAACTGAAGATCCGCTAACAGACAACGAGTAACGGGGTGGTAGGTCATTTCGACGCCTTCGTCGAGTTCCGCGGCAGAATAGTCCCGCGGAAAGGTTTTCACGACTTTCCTCATGACTTCTTCTCCTTTTCGATTGAAGGAAGTGCTTGGCCGGTCAGCGGGTGAAAGCGCCAATGCACCGGGAAAGGCTGTCCTACGGTCCAATTGTCGCCCGCGCTGATCGTCTCGTAGTAGATGGTCTCGCTATCAAAGCTCCAACCACCGCACGGAAACGAAGAACAAAACTGGCGGCGAGCAGCGTCATAACGGAGACGGTTCAACGGGGTCCCAGTCAGAGGGTGAAAGACCATCCCAACACCGCGATCAAGGTCAAGCTCGGTGTAGGTGACGACATCCTCGGTCGGGAAGTACTTTCTTTTTGCGTTCACGATTCACCTCCAATACCGGTGTTTCGAAAGATCCGCAGCTGGTCCGAGTGGGACCGCGTTGCAGACCGGCATGGAGGATCAGCAAGGCGCTACCACTCTTACGTGGAGCGCCCACCATCTTTCGATGGAGGCAGGGGCTGGCTGATGTGTTGGGGTCGAGACGGAGAGTCGCATGAGAGGCTAGAAAACGCGAGCACAGTAGATTAGGATTCGAGAGATGTCAAGATGTCAAGTAATTACGGAAAACGTCACTTCAACTGCAAATGAGGGCATTGTGAGCAATTGCACAGATATTCTCGTAGTCGGCCTTGGCGTCATTGGCTTGACTACAGGCGTTCGTCTTCAGGAGCTCCTACGCTGTGTTTTGCGAACTTGCTACCACTTCGGTTAGTGGTGTGAAGCTTCGTCGCGGCACCGAATTGTTGAAGAAGAAGGAGGACTCCGATCCAAAGTGGAGCGCCACGATCGATGACTTTCGCCATCTCAAGGCGCACGAACTGTATGAAGGTTTTGTGGACGGCTATACGTACACAGTTCCCGTGATTGAAATGCCAACATATCTGCCATATCTGCTCCGACGTTTTCTGGCCGCGGGAGGTCTTGTTGAGCGACGCACCATCAGTTCCTTGGCGGAGGCCACGTCGAGTCATGGGCTTGTTGTCAATTGCACCGGCCTGGGAGCGGCCGACCTCGTCAATAACTCCGGTCTCTATCCAATACGTGGCAGAATAGTTCGCGTTCAGAATCCGGGCCTGGAACACTTCATTGCCCACCACGAACCTCCCGACATTCCGACTTACGTGGTCCCCCGTTCGGATGATGTTGTACTCGGGGGCACGTGGGAGGAAAATGAATGGGACTTGCCCGAGCACGATCCAGACGTAACCCAACAGATAATGCGCCGCTGCCTCCAGTTGGAACCACGTCTAGCCAACGCAAAAGTTCTGCAAGAAAAGGTTGGTCTACGCCCGGGCAGGGGGGAAATACGGTTGGAACCTGAGGTTCTCAGTAGCGACTTCGACGATAACTTGTCGGGGCCGAAAGCCGAGGAGCGACTTGCTCAGTCGCTGAAAGACTTCGCCAAGACCAAGGGGGTCATCGGCTTCTACTTCCTGGACCACTTCCGCGTGCCGACCTGGCGGCAGCACCTGCGCCAATCCGGCATCAAGCAGTGGGTCTGCGAATCCGAGATCGTCGCCTATCCCCCACTCCCCTCTTTCGATGACTGATCCGGAGGACTGAAGTCCCATGCGCAGCGTGCTTGAGTTCTTCAGTCTGAAGGATGCCGTGCCCCTCATCCTGCTGATCTGCCTCTTGCGGTTTGTGGGATCGCAGATTGCGGGCGAGGGCACGGCGGTCTATTGGTGGGCCCGCGGCTTCGCCGCCGCGGGCTTCCTCTTCTACGCCGTTGCCGGCATCGACACGTTCGAACCGAGAACGCCTCAGGATTTCCTCACAGTCGGCGTGCAGGCGCTCTTCGCGATGGGGACCGCGCAGGGTCTCGCACTCGTGACGCTGCCGATTGTGCGTTTCCTGTACGTGCATCTTTGGGCAACACCTTTGGAACGCGCCCGTGTGCTTGCAGAAGAGCGTGCGCGACGAGCGGAACAAGAGGAACGTGAACGCGAGGCGGCCGAACGAGAGCGACAGGAACGCGAGCGGAAGGCGGAAGAGGAGCGGCGCAGGCAAGAGGAGATCGCCAACCGTCCGCCGCCGCCAACCCGAGAAGAGCGGATAACGAACCAGCTCAAGAGGAGACTTCCAAATCGTGACGTGAAGGCTAGCCGGCCATAGTTCCATTGGTCGCGTGATTCAGGCACATCAGGGGCGACGATCGGGGACGCGGCTCGCAGCGGAAGGAGACGAACTTGCTGAGGCTCCGAAGCGCAGGGCCGTGTTCCCGCGTCGCCCCTCGGATTGACAGCCCGCCAGGCGAGCAAGAAAAAACCGCGGCCGGCGATCCGATGGGATCGCTACTCTCATGGCTAATCTCCATCACTGACAATGAACAAGCCTCCTCGACGTGAGGAGGAGATGATTTCGGCTTCTATTAGGGCTCCGTGTAAATTCAATTCCCAAAATATGCCGACACCATCCTCTCCTTACGGGAGGGGTGAGGATGGTGCTCATGCCTTTGGCGTCGGTTCAAAGATTGCACGAAAGGAAAAGTCGCCGTGGCTGGAAAGATGTCAATGTTTTACCACAGTGAAACAAAGAGGAACGTGAAATTCATCCCCTAAGAGGAAATTCAGGCTATTTCCGCTGCTCTAAATACTTCTGCAGGACCGACGAGGGTTTGAGTGCGAACTTCGATTCCCCTGCCTTCGCAGGCATGAGTCGGTGATGCCGGTGGGCATGGAAGTACTTCCGATACCCTCCCGGACCGTTCTCGATGAATTTGGCGACTCTGGTGACAGTCGTGGTGCTTGCTCCGGTGAGGGCAGCGACTTCGCGGTAACTGAGGCCCTTTGCCAGGTGCCGTGCGATCTCCAGCCGTTCCCCCCACGCTTGCAGCTCCGAGAGCGTTCCAACATCGCGCAGGAGATTGCCCATATCCTCCTCGGTCTTGCTCGAGAGCAATGCGTCGCAGAGAGCGCGGAACCAGGGTTCCTTGCGGTAGGCGTCCTCGGTGAAACGCTTGCGGGTAGGCATGGGGTCGAGGGTATTCCCCTATTATTTGAAAAGTCAATGTTTTACCACAGTGCTACTTGGTTCACGTTGACGCTCTGCTCGGGACATGCATACTCATCGCCCATGGAAAAAATTCTTTGGGATCTCCTCGATCGGTCAGCTCCACTCCTCAAAGAAATGGAGGATCTCGTCGGTATGGCACATCCGGAGTGCGACAACTCTGCAATTGCCGAGGAACTCTGGGAAATATCCATGATGATCTACCTCATGTGCACGCCCGAAGCGGATTACCGGCCCAATGATCGGGCCAGGGTCGCTTATGCACTTCAGAATATTGTGGAGGACATTGAGAACAAGAACCCAAACCCCACAGACCTCGAGCAATTTTACCTCAAGCGAATTCGTGAACACGTTCGGCACATCGAGACGTAGCGCTTTCTACTTCCCCCCTGCCCTCGCGGCTATCACTTCTTCCGCCTTATTTCTCGGTACCTTCGCGTAGTGGCTGGGCTCCATCGAGTAGCTCGCGCGGCCCTGGGTCATCGAGCGCATGTCGGTTGCGTAGCCGAACATTTCGGCAAGTGGAACATTGGCTGTGACGACTTTCGCCATGCCGCGGTCGCTGGTAGAGAGGACGAGACCGCGGCGGGCAGAGATATCGCCCATGATGTCGCCGAAGAACTGCTCGGGCGTGACGACTTCGACCTTCATGACCGGCTCGAGGAGGACGGGGTCGGCTTTGCGCGCGGCGGCTTGGAGGCCGATTGATGCGGCCATCTTGAAGGCGAACTCGTTGCTGTCGACATCGTGCGCAGATCCGTCGAAGAGCTCGACTTTGATGTCCACGAGGGGATACCCGGCCAACACGCCTCGGCTCATCCCCTCCTGGAAGCCTTGATCGCAGGGCTTGATGAACTCATTGGGAATACGGGCTCCAACGATCTCATTGACGAACTCATAGCCTTTTCCGGGTTCCTGCGGGAAGAGCCGGAACACGACGTGGCCGTACTGGCCGCGGCCACCCGTCTGCTTGATGTACTTCTCCTCGTGCTCGACTTCCTTCTGGATGGTCTCGCGGTAGGCCACTTGTGGTTTGCCGACGTTCGTTTCGACTTTGAACTCGCGCTTCATGCGGTCGACGATGATGTCGAGGTGGAGCTCGCCCATGCCGGAGAGGATGACTTGGCCGGTCTCCTCGTCGGATTTGACGCGCAGAGTCGGGTCCTCTTCCGTCAGCTTCTGCAGCGCGACTCCCATCTTCTCCTGGTCGGCCTTGGTTTTTGGCTCAACCGCAAGCGAGATCACCGGCTCGGCGAACGTGATGGATTCGAGTGTGACCGGTTTCGCCTCGTCGCAGATGGTATCGCCCGTACGGGTGTCCTTGAGGCCGATGACTGCGCCGATGTCGCCCGCCTCGATCTTGTCGATCTCCTGTCGATGGTTTGCGTGGAGCCGGACGATGCGGCCGATGCGCTCGCCTTTCCCCGTGCGGGAATTGGTGACCGCTGTACCCGACTTGAGCACGCCGGAATAGACGCGGATGAAGATGAGCCGCCCGACGAACGGATCGGTCGCAATCTTGAAGGCGATGGCGGCCATGGGTTCATCATTCGAGGCTCTGCGCTCCTCCTCGGCACCGGTCTTGGCGTTCTTCCCTTTCACTGGCGGGATATCGAGCGGCGATGGAAGATAGGCGACGACGGCGTCGAGCACGAGCTGGACGCCCATGTTCTGGAGCGACGAACCGCACACGACGGGATAGATTTTATTTGCAACGGTGGCGATGCGAATCCCCTTCCGCAGTTCTTCGTCGGTGAGCGCGCCGTTCTCCAGGAACTTGTCCATGAGCTCATTGGTGCTGTTCTCGGCGACCTTCTCCATGAGTGTCATGCGGTATTCAGTACTCTGGTTCTGCATGTCCTGAGGAATCGGGATTTCTTTCTTGATTTCGCCGTTCTTGCCTTCGAAGGTGTAGGCCTTCTTTCCGACGAGATCGATGATCCCCTTGAATTCGCTCTCGGCACCGATGGGGAGCTGAATGGCGACGCCGTTCTTGCTCAAGCGATCGTGGATGCTCCCGAGCGACATGGAGAAGTCGCCGCCCGTTTTATCCATCTTGTTGACGAACGCGATGCGCGGAACGTTGTACTTGTCCGCTTGTCGCCACACGGTTTCGCTCTGGGGCTCGACGCCCTGGCTGCCATCGAAGACGACGACTCCCCCGTCGAGAACGCGCAGACTGCGCTCGACTTCGGCCGTGAAGTCGACGTGACCCGGAGTATCAATGAGGTTGAGCGTCGCTTCCACCACTGTACCGTCGGGCATGGGAGCTTTCCATTTGCACTGCGTCGCGGCAGCGGTAATCGTGATGCCGCGCTCCTGCTCCTGCTCCATCCAGTCCATCGTCGCCTCGCCCTCGTGCACTTCGCCGATCTTGTGGACGCGGCCGGTGTAAAACAAAATGCGCTCGCTTGTCGTTGTTTTTCCAGCGTCAATATGAGCAATGATTCCGAAGTTTCTGACGTTGTGTAAATCCATGGAAAGGAGTCAAAGGAGGAAAAAGAGACAAATGAGGCAAAGGAGATCATCCAAAGCTGCATCCTGCGCAAGGATGCCGGGCACCCTAAAAGCGAGAAGAGTGTAGGGAAAAGGGCTTGGGGATGCAATGCCTATGCCGAACTGGTGGAGCGTAGTTCCTCGTACGTTCGCGCCTGCGACGCGAACTACTCGGAATGACAGAGGGGTTTGGTGACAATCGCCTCGATACGCTCAGCGCTCCCTTCGACAATGCTCAGGGCAGGCTGCGCCGAGCTACTCGGCGAACGCCGAGTAGAAAACGGCGGAGCCGTTTCGTATCGAGGCGTTCTTCTCACTAAGGCCTTGTCATTCCGAGTAGCTCGCCGGAGGCGAGCGTACGAGGAACTACGCCCCACCTCCTGATCCTCACCCTACCCCCTCCCTCTGTGGGAGGAGAGTGCATCTTTAAAAATTCTTTGATCCAGAAATTATAGCGGGCCATTGATGTTGCATCGACAGACATCTTCAAGAAGATTTTGCTAAATGAGCAAATGCCTTATTCGCCTGCGCCATCTTGAGGACATCCTGCTTCTTCTTGACCGCACTTCCTTGATCCGATGACGCATCGAGGAGTTCGAGCGCGAGCTTGTGGGCCATCGGGACGCCCTTGCGCGAGCGGGCGGCATCGAGGATCCAGCGGATCGAGAGGGCCATCTGGCGCTTCGGATTGACCTCAACAGGAACTTGATAGACAGAGCCGGCGATGCGCTTGGGGCGGACTTCGACGAGCGGCGTGACGTTCAAGAGCGCTTTGCTGAAGACTTCGGCGGGCGGTTCCTTAGCGCGCGTTTTGATGATCTTGAAGGAGTCACTGACGATGCGGCGGGCGATGGACTTCTTCCCCTGCTTCATGACGCAGTTGATGAATTTCTCCATGAGAGGGTCGGAGCCGACGGGGATGTATTGCTTGACGGGTTTGGACATGGCCGGGAAAGGATAATGGAACGCGGTCGGACTCTTCGGAAACATCGGAATCTTAGGCCTTCGGTTTTTTCGCTCCATAGAGACTGCGTCCCTGTTTTCGATCTCTCACCCCTTCCGTATCGAGTATCCCGCGGACGATGTGGTAGCGAACGCCGGGAAGATCTTTGACCCGGCCACCGCGGACGAGGACCACCGAGTGTTCCTGGAGGTTATGGCCCTCGCCAGGGATGTACGTCTTCACCTCGTAGCCGTTGGTCAAGCGCACGCGGGCGATTTTGCGCAGCGCGGAGTTCGGCTTCTTCGGGGTCATCGTCGTGACCTTGACGCAGACACCACGCTTGAAGGGCGAACCTTTCGGTAGTTTGACGTCGCGCATATTGAGGGCATTCCAGGCTGTCTGCATGGCCGGTGCTTTCGACTTGGTGCGCTTGTCCTTCCTCGGACGGCGAATCAATTGGTTGATAGTGGGCATGATGATTGGAAATGGTAATGGGGCATGGAAGAGATGTAAAGGCATCTAATGGGGATCCAGCGCACGCCTTCGGCGTGCGTACGCGGGCCGAAGGCCCGCGCTGGATCATGGTTCCTCATGCTCATCTACATGTGGCCCGCCACCGGACACATACCGCTTCCGGTACACCTCTCCTGTGGGAATGAGTCGCCCGATGATGACGTTCTCCTTGAGACCCTGGAGCATGTCGATGCGGCGGGTGGTGGCGGCCTCGACGAGGACGCGGATGGTTTCCTGAAACGAGGCGCCGGCGAGCCACGAATCAGTGGCCAAGGCCACGCGGGTGATGCCGAGGAGGAGTTGTTCGTAGGTCGCCTCGCTGTTCGCCTTCTTGTGCGGGCGGACGCGGTCGTTCTCGTACTGGACCTCGCCGAGGTCAGCGGTCTCGCCGGGGAGGAACTTGGTGTCACCGGCGTCGACGATGCGGACTTTGGAGAACATCTTCTTCACGATGATCTCGAGGTGTTTGTCGTTGATCGTCTGCCCCTGGGAAGCATAGATGTGTTGAACCTCGTGCACGATGTACTTCTGGACGGCGTAGGCGCCCTTCTTCTCGAGGAGCTCCTGGATATTGTAGTGCCCAGCATTGAGTGCTTCGCCGGCCTCCACGAACGACCCGGTCTTCACTAGCAGCGATTCGCGCGGCCCGAACTCGTAGCTGCGCTCCTGAATCTGTCCGTGGCGGATGCGGAGGAGTCCCCGCTCGATGTGGCTGATCTCCCCGGAGATGGTTACTTTGATTGTGCTCTTGTCCGACCGGGATTTGGCGATAACCGCGCGCTCCGCGACGGCCTGGCTTTTCTTCACGGTCACATCGAAGCCGGACGGGACGTAGTAGGTATCCTCTCCCGGCTCCTCGGCGACGATCTGCACGGTGGTCTTGCCGCCCTGGTGGCTGATTTTGACGCGGCCGGTGATATCGGAGAGCGTCGCTGGGGTACGGGGCGACCGTGCCTCAAAGAGTTCTTCCACTCGCGTCAGACCTTGGGTGATGTCCGCGCCTTCGGCGACGCCTCCCATGTGGAACGTACGCATCGTGAGCTGTGTGCCCGGCTCGCCGATGCTCTGCGCGGCGATGATGCCGACCGGCGTGCCGATTTGCACAGTTTTATTGTTACTCAGATCACGTCCGTAGCACTTCATACAAATGCCGCCGCGGGTGCGGCACGTCATGATGGACCGGACGGACACGTTGTCGATCCCATGCTCCTGAATGTTCTCCAGCAGCAGGTCGTCGATTTCGCTGTCGCGTTCGGCCAGCGTTGTTCCGCCCACGACGATGTCTTCCGCAAGACTGCGACCGAAGAGCCGTGTCTCGAATGTCTCCCCGATGTCCTCGGATTCGCTACGCGTGATGCGATGGCCCTGCTGCCCCTTGCAGTCCTCCTCGCGGATGATGATGTCCTGGACGGCGTCGACGAGGCGCCGTGTGAGGTAGCCCGCTTCGGCGGTCTTGAGGGCGGTGTCGGATTTGCCCTTGCGTCCGCCGTGCGTGGCGATGAAGTACTCAAGCACGGAGAACCCTTCCTTGAAGTTGCTCTGCACGGGCAGCTCGATGGTGCGGCCGGAGGGGTTAGCGACGAGTCCCTTCATACCGGCAAGCTGCGTGATCTGCCCCCAGTTGCTGCGAGCGCCGGAGTCGATGACGTAGGTGATGCCGTTCTCCTCTTCGCGCAGAAACGCCTTGATCATCGCGGTCGTGATCTCGTTCTTCGTCTGCGACCAGATGCGGATGGCGTGGCTGTAGCGCTCATCGCCGGTGACGAGACCCTTCCAGTAGAAGTTGTTGATCTTGCGGATTTTCTCGTTCGCGTCTTCGAGGAGCTTCTGCCGCTCCGCAGGGACGGTAATGTCGGCAGCGGCGATGGATATACCGGAGGTCGTGACGTAGTAGAAACCGAGATCTTTGACGCGGTCGGCGAGCGCCACAGTCTCTTCGCGACCGAGTTCCTCGAGGCAGCGTGAAATGAGATCGGAGAGCGTTTTTTTCTTCATCGTCTCGTTGATGAAGCCGAGCGCGGGTGGCACGACTTCGTTGAATTTCAGGCGGCCGATGGAGGTCTCGACGAGCTGACTATTGACTGTTGACTGTTGACTGTTGACTGATGACTGATGACTGTTGACGCGGACGCGAATCTTCGCCTGTAAATCGACAACGCCGTGTTCGTGGGCCAAGAGAGCCTCGGCAGGACCGCTGAAGGTCATCCCCTCCCCTTTCCGGCCTTCGTGGATGCGCGTGAGGAAGTAGCAGCCGAGCACCATGTCCTGGATCGGGTTGATGATCGGCTCGCCGGCAGAGGGCTTGAGCACGTTATTCACCGACGCCATGAGCGTGTGGGCCTCGTCCTGCGCCTTGACCGAGAGCGGCACGTGGACAGCCATCTGGTCGCCGTCGAAGTCGGCGTTGAAGGCGGCACACACGAGCGGATGGAGCTGGATCGCGAGACCTTCGACGAGCTGCGGCTTGAAGGCTTGGATGCCGAGGCGGTGCAGCGTCGGCGCACGGTTGAGCAGCACGTACTTGTCCTTGATGACATCTTCGAGGATATCCCACACCTCTCTGCCGGAATCCTGGACGAGACGCTCCGCAGCCTTGACGTTGTGCGCGAGCTCGTCACGGATAATGTGACCGATGACGAAGGGCTTGAAGAGCTTCATCGCCATGTCCTTCGGCAGACCGCACTGGTCGAGACGCAGGTGCGGGCCGACGACGATGACCGAGCGACCGGAGTAGTCGACGCGCTTGCCGAGGAGGTTCTGGCGGAAGCGCCCCTGCTTGCCTTTCAGCATGTCGGAGAGGGAACGGAGTTTGCGGCGATCACCGGCGGTGAAGAGCGTCTTGCCGGCGCGCGCGCTGTTATTGAGAAGCGTATCAACGGCTTCCTGGAGCATGCGTTTTTCGTTGCGGCAGATGACCTCAGGGGCACCGATGCTCATGAGCTTCTTGAGACGATTATTGCGGTTGATGACGCGCCGATAGAGATCATTGAGATCCGATGCGGCGAAGCGCCCCCCATCGAGTTGCACCATCGGGCGGAGATCAGGCGGGATCACGGGGAGCCGCGCGAGGATCATCCATTCGGGCTTGATGGAGGACTGCTGGAGCGAACTGCATAGCTTGATGCGCTTCATGACTTTCTTGAGCTTCTGGCCGCTGCTCTGCTCGCGCTCCTTTTGAAGATCCTTGAGCATCATGGCTAGATCGACCATGGTGACAATTTCCCGGATCGATTCTGCGCCGGTGCCGGCACGAAACACATGCCCGAATTTCATGTTCATCTCGCGGAACTTGAGCTCGCTTAAGACCGCACCCGTGTGGAGGTTCTGGAGATCGTCGAGCGCGTCTTTGTGGTTCTGCTTGAGTGCCTCGAGCTTGTCGGCGGCTTCTTTGTCGAGCGCGTCGAGCTGCGCGCGCGTGGCCTTGGCTTCCTGCATACGCTTGCGCTCGTCCTCGTACTCGCGCCTGATTTGGTTCTTGCGTGCGTCCATCGATCCCGAGATTTCCTTCTCCGATTCCCCCTTGGCCGCTTCATCCACCTGGATAACGATGTAGGCTGCGAAGTAGACAATCTGCTCGAGAGTCTTGATCGGGAGATCGAGGAGGAGCCCGATGCGCGATGGGCTGGAGCGGAGGAACCAGATGTGGGTCACCGGGACAGCGAGGTTGATGTGGCCCATCCGCTCGCGGCGGACGATCGACCGCGTCACCTCAACGCCGCACTTCTCACAGACGACGCCCGCGTACCGCACCCCCTTGTACTTGCCGCAGAAGCACTGGAAGTTCTTCGTCGGACCGAAGATGCGTTCGCAGAAGAGACCGTCGGGCTCGGCGCGCTGCGTTCGGTAGTTCACGGTTTCCGCCTTGGTGACCTCCCCGCGGGACCAGCCGAGCATGTCCTCGGGACTGGCGATTGAGAGCGCGACAGCGTCGAAGGAATCGGTGGCGGCGGACTTCTGTTGATGAGGGAACGGCATGGGACGGGAGGGGAAAGAGTGGCTCGATACGCAGATCGCTCCGCGAGCAGCTACTCGCCATGACAGGGAGTGTCATTCCGAGTAGCTCGCGCTGGAGGCGCGAGCGTAACGAGGAATGAAAACACGAAAACCGGCCGCCAAATCCTCATTGATCGTCTTCATCAACAAGGATGGCACCGGTAGATGTGAGCGAATTGTACGCGAGAAACCACTGACCGCAAGAGCAAAACGATCAAAAGGAACCGTCCCTCGTACGCTCGCGTTTTTGGGTGAGCTACCCGTCCCTCGTACGCTCGTCCGCCCGAGGCGGACGAGCTACTCGGGATGACAAGGCGGGGGTGTAAAAAAAGCTCCTCGATACGAAAACCGCTCGACGGTTTTCTACTCGGAGCTTGCATGAAGTGCGCCGAGTAGCTCCGCCGCAGCGGAGCGTATCGAGGCGCTACGCTATAAAACGCCTTGTCATCCCGAGTAGAAATTGCCGCAGCGATTGCGTACGAGGGATGGGGGGAATTGCCGCAGCGATTGCGTACGAGGGATGGGGGAAATTGCCGCAGCAATTTCGTACGAGGGACATCACCACAACCGCACCACCCCTTCCTTCATCAGCATGCTCTTCTCCTCGACCCATCCGATCACGATGTCCACCCGCTTCCCCATAATAAGGAGGGGGTGCTGGGACGGGTGGCGGATACTGAGGGTGGGAGAGTCTGTGATGTAGAAGGAGAGGGTGACCCCCTCTGGGACATGCCATCGTGTGAAGCCCAGGCTGGGCCCGTCGGACGTCACCGCTGCGAGAGCGGCTCCCCGCACCTCGCGGCGTTCCCATGACGAGGGGGTGCTGAGCCGCAGATCCGCACCCTCACCGGTGAATTCGATGATCCCTGCATTCTTCCCACTGCTCTGGTGAATCGTAAGGGTCGCTGCCGCATCATGCTCGACGGCGATCTCCCCGGCAGTGTGAGCGCGCTTTCCGTTGGTCACGTCGTTCGTGCGTATGGTGAGGAGGAGGAAGACGCCTGCCAGTGCTGCAGCGGAGAGGAACGTGAGGAGGAGCAACGGGTGACCGTGATGCTTGACCATGGGCCTGATCCTATCACCAAGCACCAATGTCCAGATAATGACCAAATGACCAAACATCGTGCGTTTTGTTTTCGTGATGGAAAATGTTCTTTTTTCCTACGTTTTGTGCTACAATACCGTCGATGGAGATGGATCCCCACACGTTCCAGCAGATCATTCGTCGTATTGAGCAGCAGATGCGCTGCCCCCAGTGCGGCAAGCGCATGCCCGTCCACCTCCCGTCCGTCCATATGGCGGCGGACGATTTCTTCCTGCTCCAGCTCAAGTGCGACACGTGCGATGCCTACATCGTCCTCAATGCGTCGCTCCAGAGCGTCCATGCCTTCCGCTCAACTCCGGAGAACCAGAAGTGTGTGAACGCGTCTTCGAGCCTGCAGCTGAAAGAGGAGGAACTCGCGGCGCTCAGGACAGCGCTCGAGCAGAACGGAGGATCGTTTGAGAAGATGTTTCAGAAGGCAACCCCGGGCGCAGGTGCGACGGATACGAGGATTGTATGACGAAGTATCCAATCATCAAGCATCAAGTACCAAATACTTTCGAATGTTTGAATGCTCGAAATTTGCAAATTATCTGGATGTTGGTTCTTGGTTCTTGGTCATTGCTGCTCTCGGGCTGCACCGTTCCAGAGAATTCTCTGACAGGATCGGGCTCCGTCCGCGATCTTCTCCACACCGCCTCCGGCTACGTGATGGAAGCTGGCAAGCAAGCTGCGGCGACGATTGAATATGGCAAGATGGGTCTCGAAAAGGGGAAGGAAGCTTTCGGGGAAATCCAGAAGCGCGCCGGTCAAGTGAAGAAGGGGATTGAGGCGGTGAAGGAGGGGAAGGAGTTGATTGAGAAAGGTCTTGGGAAATGATCCCTCGTACGAAATTGCTGCGGCAATTTCTACTCGGGATGACAAGGCGTTTTATAGCGTAGCGCCTCGATACGCTCCGCTGCGGCGGAGCTACTCGGCGCACTTCATGCAAGCTCCGAGTAGAAAACCGTCGAGCGGTTTTCGTATCGAGGAGCTTTTTTTACACCCCCGCCTTGTCATCCCGAGTAGCTCGTCCGCCTCGGGCGGACGAGCGTACGAGGGACGGGTAGCTCACCCAAAAACGCGAGCGTACGAGGAACTATTTCCCCCTCCTCCTCCTCATCCAGGCCCATCCCGCTGCGGCGCCCGCGGCCATCACAGCGATGGCTCCGGGGCCGGTCTGGCCCGCCGGGGCGCGGCTCTTGGCAATATCACCCACGGTCTGCGCGGTGAGCGGCGTCACCGGCAGGTCGATCGTGACCGTCCGGACTTCGATGCGACAGAGACGATCGCACCCGTCGCCGGAGACGCCATTGCCGTCATCGCACTGTTCGTCGCGGTCGACGATCGCGTCGCCACATCGCGGATTGCGACAATCCGTCCGGCAGCGATCGGGTAGCGAGTCGCTGTTCTTACCGCCTCGATCGCATTCCTCACCGGAATCGGGCCTGCCGTTGCCGCAGAGATCTTCGCACGTTCCATCGAGACATTTCCTGATCGCGTACGGGCTGTCGCCTGTGCACGCCATGCAGATGCCGTTCTGACAACGGTTGCTCTGGCACTCCCGGTCCCCGCGGCACGCTTGGCCATTTTCCAGACGCGCACGACTGGAACAACCGTCGCCGTCGACGAGGTTTCCGTCGTCACACACTTCCCCTGGCTCGAGAATGCCGTTGCCGATGACCGGGGTTGCAATGCAGCGACGCGCGTAGCACACGTTTCCGCTACGGCAATCGCCATGGACATTGCACGGAACGCAAACATCGCCGCGGCAGAGTCCACTCCTGCATTCCTCACCCACGGAGCAGGATTCCTCGTTTTCCGCCTGCATGCTTCGGCAGATGCCACCCGTGCAGCGGTTGCTCAGGCATTGCGATGACGCCGTGCAGGATTCGCCGTTCTCCAGGAGCGAGCACTCTCCTTGCCTGCACTGTTCGCCAGAGGAGCATTGGCTGTCGCTCGTGCACGCCACGCAGAGGCCGTTCGTGCAGACGTTGCTGAAGCACTCCGTATCGGATTGACAGAACTGGCCGAGGGAGAGGACCATGCACGTTCCTGCGGTGCATCGATTGGTCGGACACTGATCGTCACTCGCACACGCCGTGCACGTGCCATTCTGGCAGAGATTGCTCTTGCACTGCAGGTACGACACGCAGGCTTCGCCGTTACTCAGTGTGCCCTTTGTGCCCGGCAGCACGCAGTTGCAGCAGTTACCGGTGCAGCTCTCGAAGCCGCAGGTCCCACCGCAGACGAGCTCGGTTCCCGTCGGGCAGCGCAGCACGATGCTGCGGCAGATGTGTTCGTCCACATTCACAAGGATGTTCTGGCAGATGCTGTCGGGGCCGCAGAGCGGGTTACCGTCGGTCGTGCAGAGCTGCGGGAATTCCAGGCACTCCGACGACAGGTTCCGGCTCATCCGAGAGGGTGATGCGACCGACTCCACTCCGCTCTGCACCTCCGGAAGTACGGGCCCCACTCCAATCGACACGGTTGAGCGAGGCGCAGTCCGGGAGAGGACGGAAGAGGACGGTGCGTCCTGCTCAGGGGCATCGTCGCAGAAGACACTGACAATCGTGCTCTCGAGCGAAGCAACGCTGCTCTGGAACGAAGAACTGCTCTGCAGTGAGCTCGTCGAACTGCTTCGTAGTGAGCTCGTCGAACTGCTCCGGGAGCTCGAAGAGCTCACGCAGGCCTGTGGGAATTCGATGCAGAAGGGTCGGCGGCTGGAGCTGGAACTCGTGCGGGAGGAGGTGGAGGAGCTCGTTACCCGCGAAGAGGAGGATGTTGTCCGACTGGAGCTGGAACTCGTTCTGGAACTCGAGGAGGTGCTTCGGACGGAGCTCGAGGTCGTCCGGGAACTCGAGGACGCTACGCGGCTGGAGCTGGAACTCGAGCGGGAGGAGGTGGAGGAGCTCGTTACCCGCGAAGAGGAGGAGGTTGTACGGCTGGAGCTCGAGGTCGTCCGGGAGCTTGTGGAACTGCTTCGTGAGCTCGAAGAGCTCACGCAGGCCTGTGGGAATTCAATGCAGAAGGGTCGGCGGC
>CAZLYW010000024.1:0-6173 GCA_964563915.1 uncultured Candidatus Peribacteria bacterium
ACGCTCCCATTCGCTACGCTCCCATTCGCTACGCTCCCATTCGCTACGCTCCCATTCGCTACGCTCAGGGCCTTCGGCAGGGCCTTCGGCAGGGCCTTCGGCAGGGCTTTCGGCGGGGCTTTCGGCGGGGCAGGCTCCGGTGACAAGGGTACCTTTGTTCCCTTCATTTCGTGCTAGAATGCCCCTCTCCACTATGCCAGCGCCGTCCCCCTCCCTCGCTAGTGTCCTCCAGTCCCTCCACGAGGCCACGTTGCCGGTGGAACAGCAGAAACTTCGGGCAATCATCGAGGAGGCCAACAAGCTCTACGGCGGTGCCATGCACTGGACGGGGGTCAGCTTCCTCGAGCATGCGCTCGGGGTGCTGCAGATGCTGCTGCCGTTCCAGCCTGATGCCGATACCGTCACGGCGTGCATCCTTCAGCATGCGCTCGAGAGCAAGGCAGTGAGTCCCGCTGATCTCCAGGAGGAATATGGGCCACGGGTGCGGGCGCTCGTGAGCGGCGTGCACCTGCTCTCGCACGTCAACTTACGCAACCGCAAGAGCAGCGTCGAGGATCTGCGGCTCATGCTCCTCAGTGTCGCCGATGACATCCGGATCCTCCTCATCGTTCTCTGTAAGCGCTGCTTCGCGCTCGAGCGCATCGACCGGCTCCCTCCGGCGGATCGCCGCCGCGTCGCGCGCGACGTGCTCCACCTCTTCGCGCCCGTCGCCGCGCGGCTCGGTATCCATGCTCTCAAGCAACGTCTCGAGGCGCTGGCCTTTTCCGTCGCGTATCCGACTGATGCCGAGCGCATCGCCGAACAAATCGAACAGCTGCACGTTCGGTATGGCCCGTTCCTCGTGTCTGCGGCGGAGGAGTTACGGCGGGCGCTCGGTGAGCAGGGGATCACCGCCTCCGTGCAGGGGCGCGAGAAGCAGCAGTACAGCATCTTCCGGAAAATGACGACCAAGAGCCTTTCTCACATCGAAAGCCTGCCCGATCTCTTTGCGCTGCGCGTCGTGGTTGAGACGGAAGAGGAGTGCTACCGGGTGCTCGGCGCGCTCCACCGGATCGGACGGCCCGTCGCGAACCGCTTCAAGGATTACATCGCGTTCCCCAAGCCGAACGGCTACCAGAGCCTCCACACGACGATGGCGAAATTGCCCGGCGTGCCGGAGGGAGTGTTAGCCGAAGTGCAAGTGCGTACCCGCGCGATGCATCGGGAAGCAGAGTACGGCATCGCGGCGCACTGGAGCTACAAGGAGGGCGGGAGTGCCGAACAGTCGGTCCAGCGTGTGCAACTGCAGCAGGCACTCGCCTCCCAGCACGCCGTTGAGACTGGCAGCCGCTCCACTCCGCGTCTGGTCGACCACATCTTCGTGCTGACGCCCAAGGGCGATATCGTCGAACTCCCCGAGGGCGCGACCACCCTCGACTTCGCGTTCCAGATCCATACCGACATCGGATTGACCTTCCGCGCCGCCCGGGTCAATGGATCCGTGGTGCCGCTGGAGTATGAGCTGGAGAACGGCGATGTCGTGGAGATCGTCACGCGGCGGACGTCGCGGGCGACCTCCGGGTGGTTACGGCTGCTCAAAATGGCATCGTCGCGCTCGCACCTCAAGCGGTACCTCCGTACGGTTCACCACGACGAAGACCTCCTCCGCGGCAGGGAGATCGTCAACGGAGAACTGAAGAAACGACGCCTGCCGGTGCTCGACAGTAACCTCTCGTTGCTGCGGTTCCATGACGGCAACTCCCTCTCCGTGTCCGAGCGGGAAGATCTCCTGCTGAAAATCGGGCAGGGGACCGACAGGGTCGGCTCGCTGCTCCAGCGTCTCGATCTCCTGCGGCCGTTGCGCGCACCCACCTCTGCTCCTGCCGGGGCTTCTCCCTTCGCCTCTCCGGCTACGGGAGGCAGGTCCAGGCCGCGTTTCCAGCGGAAGGATGCGCTGGTCGATCTCGAAGGCGACGTGCCGATGCCGCTCACGTTCGCCAAATGCTGCAAACCCGATTCCGATGAGAAAGGATTGTCTGCGGGTCGTGCTTCCAAACTCCTCGGCATCATCACGCGATCGGGAGATGTCATGATCCACGATGCGAAGTGCCGGAACGCGCAGCGCGGGAATCCGGAAAGGAGGATTGGGGTGCGGTGGCGGAAATAAGTGTCGTATGACGTCAACGGAGAGCGCGCCTGCCCTGAGCCGAGCCGAAGGGTGCTCTCCGCTGACGTGGTTCAATCATTGCAACAACATCAATTCCACCAGCTTCTCCACCCTCTTCCTCCACTTCAACTCCTCATACCCTTCGCCGCCTTCTCTATAGAGCGCGTCCGCCTTCTCGCGCTCCGACGGCTCGGTGCCTGCGAGCAGCATTTCGCGCGCGGCGTCGATTTCCTGCGCGGTGACCTCGATCTTCTTCTCCTCGAGCAGCCACTGGATGGCGAAGCGGAGCGTGAGGCGCTTGCGCGCTTCTTCCTGGAGTTCTTTCTGTAGCTTCTCCACCGTCCGGTTCGTCTGCTTGAGCCAGTCGTCCATACCGGTCTTCTCTCGCTCCAGATTCTTCGCGATTTCGTCGAAGAGCATCCGCTCCTCGTGCGCGATCAGTTCCTCTGCGAGGTCGATGACGGTCGCGGCGCGGATCGCGTCGAAGAGTTCTTTCTCGCGGCGCGTCCGATCGTCCCGTTCCCGCTGCTCGCGGAGCGTCTTCTCGATTTTCTTCTCCAGATCGATCACCGACTCGCCCAGATGGTGTGCCTGTACGAACGCGTTGGTGAAGTCGGGTAGCCGAACTTCGTGGATGTCATGGACCGTCACGGTGAACGCGACGGGCTTCCCCTGCAAATGCTCCGCGTGGTACTCGGTGGGGAAGGTCACGTTGAACGTTTTCTGTTCGCTTTTCTTCATGCCGATGAGCCCCTCTTCAAACCCGGGGATCAGCGATTTGCTGCCGAGCGTGAGCGTGTAGCCGGTCGCCCGCGTTCCTTCCGCCTCCTTGCCGTCGAGGTGTCCGACGAAGTCGACCGTGAGCTCGTCGCCATCCTTCGCCGGTCGGTCCGCGGGCGTCCTCGTCCGGTACTGGTTACGCAAGTATTCGGTCATCCGGACGATGTCCACCTTCTCGACCGCGATCTCCTTCTTCTGGATGCGGATCTTCTCCGCGCCCTTCACCTTCACATCCGGCTTCTCGACGAACGTGAGTACCAGCGTCAGGGGAGCGCGGGACGTCAGATCCACCTTCGGCGGGATGATCGGGTGGAGACTATGCTCCTTCAGAATCGCGGAGAACACACCGGGGAGGAGTGAGTGCACGGCTTCTTCATTCAGCTGCGTCGGATTAATCTTCTGTCGTAGAAGATCTGCGGGTGCTTTCCCTGGTCGGAATCCCTCGATGCGGATGTTCTCCCCCAGCTTCTGCAGTGCTTTCTGTTCCGCTGCTGCTGCTTCATCATCCGTGAACGTCACAGTGCATGCAGTGCGGGATTGTTTGAGTTTTTTGGGGAGGGTGATCTGTGGCATGGCGATGCATGGTAGCATCGATGCTCCTGACTCGCTCCCTTCGGCTGCGCTCCCATTCGACAAGCCCCCATTCGCTACGCTCCCATTCGCTACGCTCCCATTCGCTACGCTCAGGGCCTCCGGCAGGGCCTTCGGCAGGGCAGGCTTGGCAGGCTCAGCGCTCCTTTCTGTCTTGCCAATGCATCAGTAAGGGAGCTGCCACGAGGTAGGAGGAGTACACACCCATCACCGCGCCGAAAATCAATGCAAGGATGAACCAGCGGATGCTCTCGGCGCCCATGAAGAAGAGCGTCGTGAGCATGATGAGGATCGAGACCGTGGTGCCGGTCGTGCGGCCGAGGCACTGCCGTAGCGCGGCCACGACGACAACCGAGAGATCCTCCGACCGCTGTTCAAACGTCAAGTTGGCGCGGATGCGGTCGAAGACGACGATCGCCTCATTGGTCGAGTAGGCGAGGATCGTCAGGAGCGCGGTGACGAAGAGCGTGTCGAACTCGAAGCTCGTGAACCATCCGAGGATGGTGAACGCGCCGACGGTGATGACGATGTCGTGGAGGAACGCCACGACGACGATCGTGCCGAACTTCCAGGGATTGAGGTTGCGCGGCAGCTTGCGGAAGGCCAGGGCGAGGTAGAGGATCGTGGCAACGGAGGCCAGCGCGATCGCCTTGAGCGATTTCGTCTTGAGGCTCGCGCTCAGGCTCGGGCCGATGGTGTTGTACTTGAGTTCCTTCACTGCTCCGAGAGATGTTTCCAGATGGCCGAGCAATGCGATGTGCTCCTCGTTGCTCATCGGGCGCATCCGTAGCAGGAATGCCTCCTCACTCGCGGTCTTGACCGCCGTCACGGAGGAGTTCCCCAGACTCTGCGTCGTCGTTTCCTCATACGATTGCAGGGCGGCGATGACATCATCGCGGGTCTTGCCGACGGGGAGTTCGATCTGCAGCAGCGTCCCTCCCGTGAACTCGATCGAGTACTTCGGTCCCGGTGTGATGAAGAGGACGACGGAGGCGAGGATGAGGAACGTCGAGAGACCTAGGAAGAACGTCGAGAGCTGACGGAAGGTCATCGGGACTAGCATCATGAATTCTGCATCATGAATCAAGAGGATTTCTTCATTCCGCGATCATGCTCTGAACATTATGCACCGCGGATCGACACTGTCAGCGTCTTTCCTTCCATGTCTGCCCCCCACAAGACTTCCTCTTTGGCATGCACGGTACTCCGTATCCACATCCATCCGGGTTCGGACCGCATGTCGGCCGTCCACCGTTCAAACAGAGCAGGGGAGAGAGTGCCTCCGGCGACGAACTGGCCGGACACGGTCGGCAATGGGAGTTCCCGCGTCCCCGTCACTATATCTTCCAACCATCCTCTTCGATTACTCACGATAAACTCGCGGCCACGCGTCGCGCTCAGCATCACCCGACCACCGTTCTTCTGTCGTGTCTCGCGCACCGTCCATCCGTTCACGCTCGTGCGTAGATCTTCCACGTGCGCGGGATCGCTTCCGAGAATCGCGGACGTGAATCCCCGATCAAACGTGTGTCGTGTGATGATGGTGCCAGTGAGCCGTGTCTTGAAACTCTCGTGGAATGCCAGGAGCCGCTTCTTCATCTCTGCAACATTCGTGGTTGAACTCCGCAGCAGGAACGACGGCATGGAGCCGGTTCCGGCTTTCCAGGAGAAGGTCGACGTCTGACTGATCAATGGCAGAATGTCGTACTGCAGGCTCCACTCGTCTCCGAGGAGATCATTGATGACCGTCGTCAGCTGTCCGCGGCGAACCGCGCGTTCGGTGTCGGGGAAACGCGCAAGTTCACGATCGAACATCTGCACGGGGGTGGCAAGTGCCAGCGTCAGATCCGGTGCGGGCGAGACCGCCGTCACGCCGACGGGGGCGGATCCGTGGATCGTCGCTGGCTTCCCGTAGACGCGTATGAGCGCAGCCTCTCCGTCTCTACTCAGGAGCAAGCCGCCGGACGCGACAATGAAGGGGCGTAGTTGCGCGGGCAGCGCAGCGGACGCTTCTTGTTCGTTGGTGCGGAGGTACACGCGAGAAGCCCCTGGAGACATTCCTCGGGAAAGTTCCTGGAACATCGCGATTGCCCTCAGCCGCGGCACCTGTGTCATCATATCCATCGCTTTGGGGTTCGAGAACAATACGTTCTGTCCACGGAACGTTCCATTCGTCTCGGGGAGGGGAACGTCTTTGACGGGTGACGACAGGATCCATCCGTGTGATCCGTTGCCGAAGTCGAGAATGCCCAGCTCAAGCTGGCCCGCGAAGTTGGGCACGCTTCTCACAGTCGGGAACCGGTCACTCCATGCCCGGAGATCCTCCCGCGTCACGTTCGAGAAGAGCGCGATCGTCCCTTCGCCCGGCAGCATCGCCTCCAGCGACCGTGGTTGCCAGAGGGCGACGACAGCAGTGATGGCTCCTCCCAGCACGATCAGGCTTCCCAGCAGGGCGAACGCGATCAAGCGCAGTGGATGGAGTCTGAAGGTGGGCATTGCCGCGATCATAGGGGATGAGCGCGAATCTGTCTTGAGCCCTGTCGGAAGCCACAATTTTGTATACAAATTGTATTCATAATATAATTTCTCGTCTCGCACCAGCGTATGTTGTTGCATTCCAAATCGAGGCTGCGTACAATGCCCGGATTTGCTTCCA
>CAZLYW010000024.1:6273-14811 GCA_964563915.1 uncultured Candidatus Peribacteria bacterium
CCTTCCCTCCCCAGTGTCTCCTCAGCGCCTTTGTGCATTGCACGGCAGACCGGTACGGGGACTTCGGCGGGTTCCGAGGAGAAACAAGAAACCCCAGCACGGCAGAGAACCGAGGACACCTCTCCTCACGTCATCCTCCACGTTCGAGAAACAGGCTGAGCGGTAGACTCATGTGATTCGCCGTTGATAGCCGACGGAGGGAGACACAAACACAAAAAGGCCAGCCACAAGTTGGTCTTTTTGTTTCTCTCAGGAGGTCATTTCATCGCGTTCAACCTCTCCCGTGCGCTCTGGAGCGACGGATCGAGACGGAGCGCCTTTTCCAACGCGGTTCTCGCTTCATCCTTCCGGTCAGTTTCCGCTGCAGACCAGCCGAGGAGTTCGTGAGCCTTGCCCGAGTCTGGCCACTTCTTCACCGCGGCCTGCGCGAACTGGTAGGCGTCTTCTTTCTTCCCGATGGCGATCGCGAGCGTCACGGTCTTCTCGAAGATTGCGAGGTCGGCGTCGGGTTCGGCGATGAGGGCTCGGTACTGCTCCAGTGCAAGCGACAGCTCCTGCGCCTGCTCGGCGGCTTCGGCGAGGCGGCGGCGGAGTTCCCTCTTCGGCTCAAAGCCATTGACCAGCGCGTACTGGAGGAAGGTCGACGCGTTCGTCCACTGCCGGAGCACCATGTACGTTCGTCCCAGGAAGTACTGAATCTCCGGCTTCTCGGGATCGATTGCGTACGCCTTCTCGAAGGATGCGAGCGCCTCGGACGCACGTTCGGTGGTCAGTTCGCAGTACCCCTGCACCGTCCAGGCATCGCGGTAATTGTCTTCTTCCTTCACGACCCCCGCGAGGAGCGGGAGCGCGAGCTCACACTCCTGCACCTGCGCGAGGCTGCGCGCGAGGAGAGTCGTCAAATGCAGAGCGCGACTCTCGGGGAAGAGCGCGAACTCGTCGTAGGCGGCAAGGAGCGTCCGTGCGTGCGCGCGGAGCGCCGGATCCCAGCCGTTCATCACCGATGTCAATTCCTGCTTCGCGAGATCATGCTTCTCCTGGATGATCGCGAGGAGCGCCGACCCGTAGTGCTTCTGCGGTGAATCCGCCGCACCCGCGAGCACCTGCTGCGCCTGCAGGAGTTCTCCCGTCCTCAGTGCAACGATCACGTCGAGCAGCAAGAGGTCTTCGCTCCGCGCGCCCAGGCGACGGAGTTCGCGGATCGTTTCCTTCACCTGCGGGATGTCGCGCCGCTGCATCTGCGCAGTGGCGAGCTTGCGCAGCGCCGGAATGCCTCCCCCTGCAGAGACGGAGATACGGTACTCCTTCTCCGCCGCTGCCCAGTCTCCCTGGAGGCCGAGCAGATCGCCCTGCCGCAGGTGGATCAAGACGACGTCGCCGGCATCGAGGGGATCGTCGCGCATCGTGGTGCCCGATCCGGAACTGATCGCCGCGTCTTCCCGCTCGGTGAGCGTGTGCACCTGTTCCTGCAGCCGCTGCTGGACCGTGCTCAGCTGCCACCAGGCGTAGCCGAGAACGCCTCCGGCAAGGAGAATAGCTGCTACGACGGGGATGAGAATGCGCGCTGGGAATTTCATCCTGGTGAGAATAGCAGATGGCTCGTGTCTTCGTTACTTCGTGTCTTCGTACATTCAAAAACATACGAACGGATCGACGAAGTAACGAGCGTGTTCGTCGAATATTCACATCGTCGGACTCAATTCCCCATCCTGCCCGTGCGTCGTCCCGCCCCCGACCGCCGCACGCGCGGCGGCTTCGGCGATATGCTTGGGCAGCACGGCTTCGATCGCTCCCCACTTCGCATCGCCGTTCTCGGGAAGGAGGATCGTGACCTGGTCTCCGACTTCGGCCCGGTAGAACGTCACCGATGCCAGCAGGACGCGGAAGGCCTTCCCCTCTGCGAGCACCTTATACTGCCCGTCTTCCTGGATCAGGACGCCCAGAGCCGTCCGGCGCGGAACGGGAGCGATCTGCTTGTAGATGAATTTACCTTCGTCGGTGATCGTGAGCTTCATGCCGTCGCTCTCGACGAGCTTGCTCTTCGACGCATAGTTCGCGGGGACGGGGTACGTCTGGCCCTGGCTATCCACCATGTTCTGGCCGTCGAAGATTCCCTCGATCACCCGGCCGCTCACCGGGCCGCTGGAAAAACTCGTCGCGCGGAGTACATGCCGCTCGCGCGTCGAATCGCTGACGCCGGTCACATCGCGGAGGAGAGCATTCGCCGTCTTGAGCGATGACTGGGCGGTATCGAGGAGTTCCTGAACTTGGAGGAGGATGTCATCCGACATAAACGGAATTGAGAATTGAGAATTGAAAATGGAGAATAATGGGAGGAAAGAAACTCATGATTGAGGAGATTTTCAATTCTCAATTACATCGAGATGCGTTGTCTGTAGTCGTTGTCTCATCTCGGTGTCTGTGAGGAGGCCGGCCTGGGCGCCAATGGCGCCGAGAACACCAGTCGCACTTATGGTACCTGCCCGGAGCATCTCTGGCAAGTCCATGCCGCACAGAAGTGCCCACGTCGCGCCCGTGCCGAAGGCGTCCCCCGCACCGGTCGTGTCGATGATCGGTGCGTCGCCGATCACGGGGCAGTGCCAGCGTTTCTCTCCATCAGATGTAGTTGCACCATTCTTCCCGTCGCACACGCACACGATCCGGACACCCGCATCCAGGAGTGCGGTCATGGCAGTCTCCACGGAGGTTTCTCTTGTGAAGAGGAGAGATTCTTCCTTATTGAAGATGAGCAGGTCGGTGTGGGCGAGCAGCCGTCGCATTTTCGATTCCTTCATGCCGGTCTTGAGCTGCGAGCCACCGGGATTCCACGTCATGCCGATGCGTTCGTTCTTCTCGAGCATCGCGGCAATATCGTCTTCAATCACGCAACTGCGCTCGTGCAGGTGGTTCAGGTACATCCAGTCCATCCCTGCGGCAGACTGTCGATCGAAGTTGGCGTCGTGCAGGTGCGCGTTGGTGCCCGGGTCGTAGAGGATGACTCGCTCGCCGCTGCTCGCGGAGAGGATGATCGAAAAACTGGAGGTCTCGCCCTCTACAACAGTCGCTCCAGTGGCATCCACTCCTTCGCTGTGGAAGTTCTCCAGCTGTCTCTGTCCCCACTGGTCGCTCCCCAGGATGCCGCAGAAGTGCGCGGCGCATCCCAGGCGCGCAAGCCCCACGGCGGTGTTCGCGGCGCCTCCGCCGCAGGTTTCGATCACCTGCTGCACGCGGACTTTGTCGCCCAGCGGCAGTTCAAGAACCTTCCGTCCGCGGTCTTCCCGCAGGACGTCGTTGCCCGTGCGGACGAAGAGGTCGTAGGTCGCTCCTCCTATGGAAAGGGTTCTGAGACGGTTGATGGAAGTTGATGGAGGAGTCATGATCGGAATCTTCCCACGTTACGAATAATACCTCCGCTCCATTCCTCGGAGGAATGCCTTCATCTGCCGCATGCCCTTGTGTCTCCGGTACCAGTACCACCCCGCGGGGATCGCCGTGAGTCCTAGGACGAACTGCCATGGAAGGCCCGGCAGGCCGCTCCCCGGCGTCTCGCCTGCTCCCGCGTGGAGCGCGTTGTCCGGTGCAACCGCCCGGAGCAATTCATCCTGGAAGGCGACAGCCAGGAGCGGCGTGCCCTGCGTCGTCACCGCCAGATCGTGTAGAATATCGCCGGTCGTCGCAATCGGCGTCAGGCGGATCAGGTACGGCTGGGGAAGGAGGTCTTTGACTGTGTACACCCGCATCCCGCCGTCGAGCATCCGCACCTCAGAGTACTCCGCCTCGGTGCTCCCGTACTCCAGCACGAATGCGGAGAGGGGAGTGGTGTCGGGAAACGTCCACTGGAGCAAGAAGCCGCCTTCCTGCGGAGTCACGGCGACTTCCATGCCGAGCGTCCGCGATGTGATAAGGGCGCTTCGAGGTCCTTCCTCTCCTCCCCGCAGCGCGCGCACCGAGAGGTAGTAGTCGGTGCCCGCCTTCAGTCCCATGATCGCGGCGCCGTCCGTCGGTTTGGGTGTATCGAGCGTGATGGCATCCGCCATGGCGGGCGATTTGGTCTCGATGCGGTAGCCGGTGATTGTGGGGTCGGGAATTTCATCCCACTGGAGCTGGATCCCGCCGGCGAGTGGTTGGGCGTCGACGTTCTGGACCTGCGGAATCGAGGGGCCGGAGATGGCGAGTTGTCCTCGCACATCGGCGACGTTCCCCGCGGGATCGCGGCCGCTGATGACATACTCAGCATCACCGCGTGCCGGGGCCGGGAAGAGCGCCTGGTAGCGGGTGCCCTCGTCGGAGCCACCGATGTCGGTGAGGGTGATCGTCTGGTCGCGAATCGCGAGCGTCACATCGGAGAGTCCCGGCTCGCTCGTCACGGTGAGCGTCACATCATCGCCTTCGTGCGGTTGCTCGGGGTCGAAGCGCACCTGCAGTTGCGGTCCGTCGGTATCGATGCGCAGGCGGATGAGCCCCGAATCGTACTGCCCGTTCTGGTCCCGGATCTCCAAGACCACCTCGGTCGCCTCGGGCAGCACGATGCTCATGAGGAACGTGCCGTTCTGCTCCGTTTCGCCGATGGCGTCGGGACTGCGGCCGGACATGATCTCTTCCGGCAGCGTCGATCCGACTGCAGTCCAGACGTGCAGGTTTGCGAGAGCGGGCCCCTTCCCCTGCAGGAGAATGTTCCGCGAATTCACGGTGTCGCCGTCGTGGAGATTCTCGAGCCGGATCCGACGGTTCTCATCGATCTCCGCGGAGTCGGTCACTGTCACTGTCGTCTGGCCGCGCATTGTTCCAGTCTCATCCGTGACCACGATCAGCTGCTCGCCGGCTCTGCTGAAGCTCAGCGACCAGGGGATGCTCAGATCCCCACGGGCCTTTGGCGGTATGGTCGCTTCGCCGTGGTCGGCTGCAAGTCCGGGACGCGTCGCATGCGGATCGCCGGGCGTATCGATACGCACCCGGCCGGTGTAACTCTCGACCGTCTTGCCTCTGGCATCGACGGCGGTGATCTTGAAGTTCGGAATCACATCCCGCACCTTCACCGTCGGCGTGCTCACCGTCACCTCGAAGTGGTCGACGACGTCGTAGGCACGGTCGCTCGCCATGCCGGTCGCGATCGACGTGCCGTAGGCAGGCGGTTCAGTCGCCACGCTCTCGATCAGCTGGCCGCGGAACTGGCTTCCCGCATATCGTGTCGCGACAGGCAGTCGAGTCTCATTCCAGAATGCACTCTCTGCCGGTCGTTCATTGACGAAGCCCCCTATCGATCCTGCGGCGATTCTCCCTACCTGGTTGAGCATCGTTCCCGAGAGCAGGTCAATCGCCCGCAGCGCGATCTCGCCGGGTGTCCATGTGTGAACAGCGAACTGCACCCGCCCGTCGCGGTCGCTCTCTCTGCTTGCTCTCAGTGGCGTAATGCGGTCTTCCGCGCGGCTGCCGACGAGTTGCACCGGCCGGCCGGGCAGAGGATTGCCGCGTGTGTCCCGGAGCGTCACCGTCACCGTGACCGCCGTTTGCCCGTCGGTCGGGAGCAGCGCATCACTCACGGTGATCGTGGACTGCTGGGTATCGATGCGGTCGCTCAGCACTTCGAACGACGTTTCCGTCGAAATTTTGCGCCGCCCGTCGAGGGCGAATGCCCGGTAGGTGCCGGATTCCTCCGTGAGGCGTGCGGGGACCACGCCTTCCGCAATGCCCTCGATATCCGCCTGGACGGGAATTACGGTGTCTTCGCCGGAGGGAGACACCACGTGGAGTTCGACGGTCGCTCCTGGCAAGAGCCCCGTCACGCGCACGATCGTCTCGAACCCCGCCACGACGTCATCCACGGTGAGCTGTGCCCGGGTTCCGAGCTCAACCGAGGGGCTCGCCGCCCCGGCGAGGATGGGGTGCAGAAAGAGGCTGAGGACCACAACGACTCTGAGAAGGTTTCGAGGCATAAATCCCTGTATTGTAGCAGATTTTGGCTTTGGGCTCAATAGGGTTAGGGTTAGGGCTAGGGGGAGGGATGAGGGTGGGTCGCCTCATCATTGATGCACACCCCAACCCTAGCTCTCGCCCCATCCCTCTCGTATACTCCATGCCAATGAGGCGCTTCCTCGTCACCCTGTTCCTCGTCTCCTTCCTCGCTTCCTGCGGTGGCGGTTCACCGAGCAAGGAGGTCGTCTGCAAAGAGCAGTTCTGGAACGGGATCGTCGCACTCTGCCTCCCGGCGGGGTGGACAGTACTCGAGCGTGAGAAACTCGAGGAGCGCGGAGTGCCGGAGCAGGTGCTCGTCGCCTTCCAGTCGGAGCAAGCGGTCTCCGGACAGACGCCGACGTTGACGGTCACGAGCGAGCAGCTGCCTGTCGCGCTCGATTCCCCCGCGTACAGCAGGGCCAGCATCCGGTCCGTCGCATCCCTGCCCGGCTACAAGCTCCTCGACAGCCGGACAATGGAGGTCGAAGGTCAGACAGTGGAACTCCATGTCTTCACGGCGCAGCCGGTGGACGGCGAGCCGGAGCGCCGGTTCTTCCAGCTCTCCGCAGTCGCCGCGAACATCGGCTACACGTTCACCGCGCTGACGCCTGTGTCGATCTCGGATCAATTGCAGAAGGAAATCACACTCATCATGAACTCGGTGCGGTTCAGCGAGCCGACGGCGCAATGAGGTATGCTCTCATGCACGGTGCCGTAGCCAAGGAGTCCTCCTTCGCCACCAGCCTTCGCGAATGCTTCGGCCGGCAAGCAAAGGCTACGGCCGGCGAGAGGCTACGGAGGACTATCGCAGATCATTCTTTTCACGCATGCTGTTGTTCGCTGGTGCCGTAGCCAAGGAGTAAGGCAGGGGTCTGCAAAACCCCCATGCGTGGGTGCAATTCCCACCGGCACCTCCACCTTGTATACAAACGCATTCTCTTCTATAATATTCACACATCCATGCATCATCCCGATCTCCACATCAGTTTCACCGGTATCGTGATCGGCATCCTTCTCGGTGTGGGCATCGTGACGTTCGCCGGGCAGACAGAGCTTTCCGCGAATACTGCGGCGGTCTCCCGCGCGCCGGCGGTGTCGATTCTGCGGAGCGCACCGACCCGCGCGGACTTCGTCCGGAGGAACATCGTCCGCAAGGATATTCCCCTCCGCAACGATGACGGCGTGAACACGTACATCACCGTCAAAACGGAATCCTCGGTCGGCAGCGCGAAGGCGGAAGCCCCCACGACGTGCGACGCCGTGCGGAAAGCCGTCGAGAAGATCC
Organism: uncultured Candidatus Peribacteria bacterium; assembly: GCA_964563915.1. Classification (GTDB taxonomy): domain Bacteria; phylum Patescibacteriota; class Gracilibacteria; order Peribacterales; family Peribacteraceae; genus JABFSS01. The sequence continues at coordinate 13,511 of CAZLYW010000024.1, forward strand.
GCCGTGTCTATGCCGATGTGGTGGCCGAAGCGGTCGGGAACGTCGAGATCCGCCAGCGGATGTACGACGTGATCGCCGACGCGTCGGATGACGGCTGCACGAAGTGAGTTGCCGAGGAGCGGAGCATGTGGTACTCTTCCGGAAATACCATGAAGCCAAAGGCGTCCTCGCCGGCCCTTTCCCGTACACCGCAGGACTACGTGATTGCCACGATGGGCAGCCACTCAGCGCTCCAGATTCTCAAGGGTGCCCGCGACGAGGGGATGCGCAACCTCGTCATCTGCAAGAAGGGAAGTGAAAGACCCTACCAGTCCTACGGCGTCGCGGATGAGATTCTGTTCGTCGATGAGTGGAAAGACTGGAATGTCGCGCTCGAGAAGGAACTGATCAAGCGGAATGCGATCATCATCCCGCACGGCTCCTTCATCAGTGAGCTCGGCCACGACCGCGTCAAAGCCATGACGCCGATGTACTACGGTACCAAGGAGATCCTCGAGTGGGAGAGCAACCGGACAATGGAGCGCGAGTGGCTCCTGAAAGCGGATCTCCTCCTCCCCCGGGTCTTTGCAAAGCCAGAGGATATCGATCGACCTGTCATCGTCAAATTCCACGGCGCCGGCGGCGGCTTCGGCTACTTCGTGGTGAAGTCCGTGGAGCAGTTCTATGAAGTGAAAAACCGCAAGTATCCAGAGGACAATGATTTCGTCATCCAGGAGTACATCGTCGGGTCGCCCGTCTATATTCATTATTTCTACTCGCCGATAAATGGCGAGTTGGAAATCATGGGGATGGATAAACGGTACGAGTCGAATGCCGACTCTATCGGCCGCATCCGCGCCGAGGATCAATTGGCCGCGAACATCTACACGAGCTACACGATCGTCGGCAACTTCCCGATCGTCGTCCGCGAATCCCTCCTTCCGGAGATGTTCGCCATGGGTGACCGCGCCGTCGCGACGAGCAAGCAACTTGGTGCCGGTCCTTCGTCCCTTCGGCCTGGCTCAGGACAGGCAGGCTCAGGATTTAAGGGTCTCTTCGGTCCATTCTGTCTCGAGACGATCATCACCCGCAAGCTCCAGATGTATGTGTTCGAGATCAGCGCGCGGATCGTGGCGGGGACGAATCCGTTCATCGAGGGCTCTCCCTATACTGCGCTCAAGTATGACGTTCCCATGTCGACGGGAAGGAGGATTGCGAGGGAGATCAAGATGGCGGTGGAGATGGGGAGGTTGGAGGAGATTTTGGGGTAGTTGCTAAAAAAATGAAAATATTGTAAAATATACATATGCCTCCACAAAAAC
>CAZLYW010000025.1:0-10681 GCA_964563915.1 uncultured Candidatus Peribacteria bacterium
CTCGGCCCTGCGGGGCCTCGCTCATGGTCGTCGCCTGCGGGCTCCGGCCATTCTTCCCATACGCAATGGCCGAGGCGAATGACAGTGAGCGAGCCGCAGCGAGTCGAACTGCCCAACAAAACAACATACAAAACCATGCTACGATGGTCTGCTATGCCTTGGCATGTCTACATCGCACAGGCTCCGACTGGTCGTTATTACACTGGCATTACAGAAGATCCGAAGCAGAGAATCATTGATCATAATAAAGGCCGAGGAGCGAAGTTCTCCAAGGATCAAGGAACCTTACAGCTCAGATATGTTTCCGATCCCCTTCAAGATAAGTCCTCAGCCCGACTGCGTGAAACGCAGGTCAAAGGGTGGACGAGAGCGAAGAAGGAAAAATTGATCCGAGGAGAATGGAGGTAACGTACACTTGAACCATGCAGCAAACATTTCTCACTATATTGACTGTCCTGTACGGCGCTAGTGGCATTGTTACATCCGCCGAATTTTTCCCTACCATCCTTGACCTCTGGGGGCGTAAGCCGAGCGCGAATGCCAGTACGTACTGGATTTGGACAACAACGACACTTCTTACATCACTGTATGCGATATTCGTCGTACGTGATCTTGTTTTCAGCATAGTGATCAACTTTCAACTTGCAGCCTGCCTCATCACCTTGATCCTGCGATTACGGCTTACGAAGTAGCAAATCTCGGGACTATCAATTCGACCACCAAAAGATAAGTTCTTTCCTTACCCTTATCACCATACGGCCGACGCATACTTCCAGCTTGCACGGATTTACCTGCAACAAGGGAAACACGCCGACGCGGCTGAGGCCTATCACTCGGCCGTCTTGTGGAATTCGAACCTGCGCGGAGTGTCGGCGGAGTTGGATGCGTTGGAGCAGTAGGCCTGAGCTACAATGCACCTATGAAACCAGTTCTGCTCTGCTTACACGGCTGGGGCGGCTCGAAGGAATCGTTTACGGAACTCCGAGCCGCATTGAAGGATGTCGATCTCGAGATCCTGACGCCCGACCTCCCTGGATTCGGTGATGGACCGGAGCCGGACCGACCGTGGACGACGGATGAGTACGCGGATTGGGTGGTGGGGTGGCTGCGCAAAGAATTGAGAATGGAGAATGGAGAATGGAGAATAGATCGGCCAGTATTTGTGCTTGGTCATTCCCATGGCGGCCGCATTGCCATCAAACTGGCGGCACGTTTGGGCATTGAGCCCGACCCCGAGCCCGTTTCCACGAAAAGAACATCACCTCCACTTACCTTTCCCATTGCCCGCCTCTTCCTCTGCGCCCCCGCCGGCATCCGCCACTCCCGTCACTTCAAGCGGATCATTGGCCTCACGCTCGCGAAGGCCGGCAAGTTCTTCCTTTCGATTCCGGGCCTGCGCCTCCTCCAACCGCTCGGGAAGAAGCTTCTGTATACGCTCGTCCGCGTCCACGACTACGAAAAGGCGAGTCCCATCATGAGGGAAACCTTGATCAAGGTGAGTGCCGAAGACCTCACTCCCCTCCTCTCATCCATCACCGTCCCGACGGATATCTTCTGGGGATCAGACGACCGCATGACTCCGGTAACGGACGCCGCGCTGTTCCATGATCGCCTCCGACACTCGTCGCTGCACGTCTTTCCGGGTGTCCGGCACGCCGTCCACCGCGACCCCGTAGCGATTGGGCAGATCGTTGAGGCGATCAGGTATCAATTGCACTGATTTTTTTGCAGGAGGTACTTTCCCTTTTTGTCCATCACCATTCGGCGTCGCAACATTGGATGTTGCCCCTCGCCGTTCGGCCTCGTCGCGGAAGATTTTCAATAGATGATCCGATTTCCAGCCATTGTACTTTTCCACGGAAGGATCAATGGAAATCCCCTGGAGATCATACCCTGAGAAAAACGAGTGGCGCATTGCAAACTTACTTGCCATCTTCGGATTAACCAATGCTCCATTCGGACCAACAATCACCGGAGAAAGACCCATCACCTTTAAGAGCGGATGTTCACTCGTTGACTTCGTAGCAATCGCCACACATTCCTGTTCGTTCTCAACAAGATCACCAACCCTGGAAATGTAGAGATACTGAACCTCTTGTCCATCAACGACTCTGCGGTAACGCCCCATCATTGGCCCGGTTGCAAACTTATCCGCCAATGCATCCCCATTCTTTTTACGAATGTCTTCTATCAGATTCTTATCGAGATTGATTTTCGTGACGGATCCGATCTCTTCGCCCCCCCGATAGATGAGAACTCCTTCGGGAATGCTGAAGCATTTTTCGGGATCATGCGCGAGGAACGTAATGGCGCTCTTCTTCTTGTCCTCCGAGAGCCGGACGGCGATCGAGCGCGGACGCGTGGGCACCACGTTGATCTTCTTGACGCCGTCATCGCCTTTGGGCCCGGGCTCAATCGGATCGCCATTCTCGCGGAGCATCAGGGCGATGCTGAGGAGCGTTCCACAGACAATTCCGGCACCACCGAGCCCCACGGTCACCGGCCGCCGCCACCACGACAGGGCTGTTTCTGTGTGCATTTCGGGCTGAACAACAATGGGCCTCTCGTTCGCCCGCTCCATAAAGTGTGCATAGACTGCCTCGGGAGAAGCAACCAACGTCCCGCCCTGCTGCACTGCCTTGGGGTCAGCGGATGCATCCAGCGGCATTCCTGGCAGCGAGCGCATTTCCTGCACGAGCGCATCGGGAGACTTGTACGTCCCGTAAAAAGAGGAATGAGGGAGCAATGCCTCCAGGGCTTCCTTCACAGACATGCGTCCACCTGGGTCCTTTGCGAGCAAGCCCTCGAGAATATCCCGCATATCCTCGGGCACCTTCGAAAGATCCGGTTTCTGATGCGTATGCAGCTTCGCGGCATGCAGAGTTCTCGACGCCGGAAAAGGCACGTTGCCAGTGAGCATTTCATAACCCATACATCCAACGGCATACATGTCCACTTTCTTCGTAGCATGTTTTGCACTGTCGAACAGTTCCGGAGGCATATAATTGGGAGTGCCCATTCCTTCCCCTGTTTGCGTCAGGCGCGTCCCTTCAGATGATTCGGATCTATGCAGTCCGAAATCAACAATGAGCACTCTGCCCGCATGGTCAAGCATGATATTTTCCGGTTTCAGATCCCGGTGGATGATTCTCTTATCGTGGATGGAATGGAGGCTGGCGCAGATCAATGTCATCAAATCGACACTCAGCCCATAGGGCAAAGGCCTGCTGTCCGCTTTCCGAATAAGACTGCGAAGAGTCCAGCCATGGATGCGTTCCATGACGAAGAAAGGCTCGCGGGGACGCAGGAATCCTTTGGAAATGATGCGGGGCGCCCCTTGTCCTCCGATCGCTTCCAAGACAGCGATTTCGTCCAAGAAGCGCTCTTCGGCTTCGTCCACTTTCCGGACGCTGTGGTGGGGCTTGAAGAGTTTGACCACTCTGTCTTGCCCCTCCTGGACCACTTCATACACTTTGCTGAACATCCCTTCACCGACCAGGTTTCCCCGCAGTCCGTCCGCGCCAATCACGACAGTATCTTCCTTCCAATCCATATCCAGTAAGTGATCCACGGACTCGGAAATCCGGCTCATCATCCACCGCTGTTCGCCGATGAGGTTACTCACTTGCTCATGGGAAAGAAGCGCTTCCTTGAAACGCTCGACGAAGACATTGGGGCTTGTTTCCCTTTCGCCGGCCTCAGCTCTCTGAAGACAATCATCAAGAGAGGGCAAACCTCTGAATTGCTTCCGGGCTCTCTCACGAACATCTTCCATGGTCACCTGGCCCTCGATAAAATCGACCGTTTCCCTGGCGGGCACTGCAATTCCTTTTCCGTTCGTGAGCACGACAGATCCATTCACGTTACCTGTAGATTCCGCTGTGGGAACCGCGTCCACCGTTGCCTTTGTCGCTGGAAGCTTGGAGGCCATGGAGGCACACTAGCTTACCAATTTCTTGACGAAAGTCAACGTGTCGATCTTGTGCATCCTCCCCGTCTCGTACCGCGTAGCCCCGCACCTTCCGAGAAGGTGCTGGGCGAAGTGGTATGAAATGCATCCAGGGGCTGCTACCACCAAGGGGAAAAACGCTCCACTCGTGGAGCGCTGTATTCCCATTCTGTATTCACGATGAAGTACCGCAGTGTTATTAGGGGATGACCGAGGGATCCACTTCAGAGTGAGAACCCGTGACCACACAGCCTGGATCATTGGCATCGATCTTGGTGTCGCTGTCGTTATCCATCTTGTCGTTACACTCGTGCATCCATTCCTGCATGCGTCCGCCCTGGCAGCCAGTATCATCCGCATCAAAGAGAGCGTCAGAGTCATTGTCGATGCCGTCGGAGCATTCATCGATTTCACTCTCGGAATCTGCGGCAGCGCAGCCGGGGTCCACGCTATCCACCATGCTGTCGGCGTCGTTATCCATCGTGTCGTTACACTCGTGCATCCATTCCTGCATGCGTCCGCCCTGGCAGCCAGTATCATCCGCATCAAAGAGAGCGTCAGAGTCATTGTCGATGCCGTCGGAGCATTCATCGATTTCACTCTCGGAATCTGCGGCAGCGCAGCCGGGGTCCACGCTATCCACCATGCTGTCGGCGTCGTTATCCATCGTGTCGTTACACTCGTGCATCCATTCCTGCATGCGTCCGCCCTGGCAGCCGACGTCATCCGCATCGATGAGATAGTCGCTGTCGTTGTCGATGCCGTCGGAGCATTCGTTGATCGTCGACCCGACAAGGGCCGCCGAAAGCCATGCCCAGTGTACGACGACGGAGACGAACAAGGAGCATGCGGCGGCAACCAACACCGTCGTGAGCAACTGTTGGTCGGAGCTCTGTGCGCGGAACAGGAAATTCTTTGTCATAGGATTGTTGTGAATGTTCGCGAATATTATACAGCTTCTGCTCAATCATTGCAACTGCGGATCACTGCTATCCTTCCCCACGATGACCGTGTTTTTGCCAATTCTGGCCATTCTGGGGGCTCTCTCGCCCCTCTTCACCCTCGCCTGGCTATGGCAACTCAAGGAATGGCGATGGGACCGGCTGCTGGAGCATCTGCGGCGGGAGGGGTGGATGGGGCAACTGTGGGGGAGAACTCGGCCGGCAATTCTTGGGATGTACGCCGCAGTGGCAATGGCTGCATGGTGGAATGGTGGGATGGTCGAATGGCGAGATGGGCAGATGGGCAAGTGGGCGGTGATTGTTGCACTTCTATTGCTGTCCGGGCTGACGGCCGTACAGATTGGACTGCGACGGCAGCGCCGGCCCGTCTTCACGAAGAAAACGGTCACCGTTACGGCAACCGCAGTGCTCCTGACTATCCTGCTCGCGATCTTCCTGGGGACGCACCATCCTGCTTGGCTTCCGATCCTCGTCCTCCTGCAACCTCTGGCACTCGCTACCGCGTGGGTGCTCTGGTACCCAGTGGATACATTCTTGAAGAACCGCATCATCGCGCGTGCGCGGTCACTGAGGGAGAAATTCCCGGACCTCACCGTCATTGGCGTCACCGGGAGCGTGGGCAAGACGACGACGAAGGAATTGCTCGCGTGCGTGCTCAGAGATCTGCAACCGGCGATGACGCCGGCGCATGTGAATTCGGAGATTGGGGTAGCACAGTGGCTGATGCAAAGGCTCACTCCCCCTCTCCCTGCGTCCGCGCAGCGGGCGCTGGGGGAGGGGGTCGGGGGGTGGGGGTATGTCATTGTCGAGATGGGCGCCTATCGCAAGGGAGAGATATCGACTCTCTGCTCGTTCACCAAACCAACCATCGGCGTCATCACCCACATCGGCACGCAGCATATCGCGCTCTTCGGATCGCAGGAGAAGCTCTTCGAAGCCAAAGCCGAACTGATCGCGTCGCTGCCACCAGACGGACGAGCATTCTTGAATGGAGACAATGCACTGACCAGAACGATGGCAGCGATCAGCTCTTGCCCGACGGTGATTGTCGGCACGGGTGGCCAGTGCGACCTGGAGGCGTTCGATATCGAAGAGACAGGAAGCGGCATTCGCTTCCGACTTGTCCGCCGAAGCCTCTCGCCAGCCGAAGCTTCAGCGAAGGTTGGTGGCGAAGGCGAAGCGCGCGATGTTCTCTTCGAGGTGCCGCTCCACGGGACGCACAATGTCACCAATGTGCTCCTGGCGATCGCCGTCGGGGAACACCTGGGTGTCCGCTTGGAACGGATGCGCGAGCTCTTGAAGACGTTCGCTCCCCTTTCCCAGACATTCTCTGTCCGGACGGAAGCCGGCGTCCGGATTCTGGACGATACGCATAACAGCAGCGTCGCGAGCATGAAGGCAGCAATCGCCTGGGCGCGCACGCAGCCGGAGGAACACAAAATCCTTCTCGCGGCGGGACTGATCGAAATGGGCGACCTGCAGACATCGGTGGAGGAAGAACTGGGTGCGATCGCGGGGAGGGTGTTCGAACGGATGATCATCCTGGATGCCGCCAGCGCGCGGAACTTCGCTGCAAGCGGCGCGAAGAACGTGGAAGTGTATTCCAAGAGATCGGAGAAGATTGAACCTGGATCATTGTTGGTGTGCACCGGTCGCATGTCCGAGAAGATCTTTCAGAGCCTGATGCCGTAATTTTCAATTTTCCATTTTCAATTTCACCCATCCCCGTTCCCGGTCCCGAGCCCGTATGTCGATCTTCCACCCCCTCCACCACACCTTCGCGCCCCTCGCGGACCGCCGGTTCTACCTGCAGGCGCTCGGTCTTCTGCTGCGCTCATGGCTCTGGAAACGCGGGGATGCGGCAACGGATCTTCGAGGTGCGCTGCGTGAAAAATTCAGCGCCGATGTTTCCCTCTTCTCCTCGGGACGAGAGGGATTACTTGCCCTCTTCCAATCCATGAACATCGGCCACGGCGACGAGGTGATCGTGCAGGCCTACACGTGCGTCGTCGTTCCGAATGCGATCATCGCTGCGGGAGCCATTCCTGTCTTCGTCGACATCGTGAAAGAGACTCTGAGTTTCGATCCGGAAGAAGTCCGCAAAGCGATCACGCCGAAAACGAAAGCTGTGATCTGCCAGCATACATTCGGGATTCCCGCACCCCTGGAAGAACTCCGGAAGATCTGTGATGATCATCGGATTCCGCTGATCGAGGACTGCGCGCACATCATTCCGGATGAGCATGGACCAGATGCCGTCGGTAGGACTGGCGATTATGTTCTCCTGAGCTTCGGGCGCGATAAGGCGATTTCCGGCGTGACGGGAGGGGCGATCCTGAGTCGACACACGGACGTGAGCAACCGGCTGCAGCAGCTGGAGGATGGCAGTCGTGATCTTTCACTCTTCCAGATCAAACGCCTCCTCCTCTACCCCCTTCTCTATGGGATCGCTCGCCCCCTCTATGGCCTGTGGATCGGGAAGGCATTCCTGAAACTCTGCAGCCTACTCATGATCCTCCCATCGATTGTGACCGCAGAAGAGAAGTCCGGACACCAATCCTCCACTCTCCACCGGCTCCCCAACGCCTGCGCCGCGCTCGCGCTCGATCAGTTGAGGAGACTGCGCCAGATCAATGACCATCGCCGAACGCTCACGCGCTTCTACCTGGAGCAGTGCGCCGAGCACGGCTGGCCGGTGCTCCACGGAATCAAGAGTGATCTGCCGCTCCAAAAATTCCCGATGTTCATGGCCTGCGCAGAGAAGATCAGACAATCACTCAAAAAGGGAAACATTCATCTGCATGACGGGTGGACGGGGTGTGTGATCTGTCCGGAGTCTGTCGATGCAACGTCCTGTGGATATCGCGATGGAGATGATCCGCGGGCGGAGGAGGTCTGTCAGCAGATTCTGAGTTTGCCGACGCATCATACACTGTCGCTCAAGGATGCCGAGAACCTTGTGAAGCAGCTCCGTGTACAATTCCCGCGATGACCGTCACACACGCAACCGATCAGCACGAGTGGGATGCATTTCTGCAGCGGCAGCACTTCCGCCCCTTCCTCCAGAGCTGGACCATGGGCGAGGTGTACCGGCGGATCAGACAGGAACCCGTGCGTTTGATGATCAAGGACGGTGAGACAGTGTGCGGCGTCTGCCTTGCCCATGTTGTGCCGGCGAGGCGCGGGAGGCATCTTTCCGTTCCCTACGGCCCTGTCTTGGAAATGGAAAATGGAAAATTAATAATGGAAAATGTGATAAAGGAACTCAAAAGAATTGCTCGTGATAACTCCTGCTCATTCATCCGTATGAGCCCGTTCTGGCCGAAAACGCAGGAAGCGGAACAACTTCTGAAGGACATCGGGGCAAAACCATCGCCTCTTCATCTATTGGCCGAGCATTTGTGGCTCCTGCCACTGGAGAACGCGACGGAAGAGGAATTGCTCAAGAACATGCGCCCCACCACCCGAAACCTCATCCGCCGGGCGGAGAAGGAAGGAGTGACGGTCACGGCATCGTCCGATCCCGTCGCCGATCTCCCCCACTTCCTGAAACTGCACGAGGAGACGCGGAAGAGACACGGCTTCACCCCATACACCGACGCGTTCTTCCTCGCTCAAGTGGAGGAATTCGCGAAGACCGGCCTGTCCGCCGAAGCTCCCGCAGGAGCGAAGGCGGGCAATGTGATCCTCTACGTCGCGCGGTATCAGGGAGAGGTCCTCGCCACCTCCATCCACATCACCTTCGGCAGCGAAACCAGCTACCACCACGGTGCGAGTATCATCAGCAAAATCCCCGCGAGTTATCTGCTCCAGTGGACCGCCATCAAAGACGCTCTGCATCGGGGAGACCGAGTTTACAACTTCTGGGGCATCGCGCCCGGAACAATGGAAAATGGAAAATGGAAAATGGAAAATGATGATCATCCGTTTGCTGGCGTTACGTTGTTTAAAATGGGCTTCGGCGGGGAGTTTCTGGCACTCACCCACTGCGTCGATATTCCGCTCTCGCCAACGTACTATCTGACGAGAACGTTTGAGACGGTACGGAAGTGGAGGCGAGGCTTTTGATTCCTTGATTTCGTCGATTTCCTTGGTTGCTTTGGTTTCCTATACTTTCCCCATGCCCACGGAACCGAACAACGTCAAAAAATGAGCCGTGAAGCATTCAGCTCACGACTCATTGCACGTCGATCCTTCGTCAGGCTCAGGACGTGCGCTTATTTCGTCAATTTCACGACATCCTCCGCCGTCATGCTCGAGCTGACTGTGTAGCTTGGCAACCGCAGGAACTGCTCGCGACTGAAGGTTTTTTCCGGCGCACTCCCCATCCCGAAGAGGTAGCCCGCAGAGGCGGCCTGTTCCAGGACGCGGTCATTGGCGCCTCCGTGGGGATAGGCGACCGCGAAGACGGTCCTGTGCGTCAATGCTTCGAGAATCGCTCGGCTCTGCTCGAGCTCTAGCTGCGTTTGGGCATTCGTCAGCGTCCGGAGGTCGTCTCCCGTGTGTCCGGCGGACTGGATATCGAAGCCGTTGGCCTGGAGCGTCAGCAGCTGTTTCTCGCTGATGCTGGAGATGCCGACCTGACTGGTCTGGAGGAAGAGTGTCGCCGGAGTCGCAGAGAGCGTATCGGACACGTTCTTGAGATTGTTCGGCGTGATGCCGGAGACCGCGATGATCACGCTCTTCGGTGGGACACGCGCATCACGCGATTCCTGCGTCTGCACGGTTGCGAAGAGGTCACGCAGCGTGAGGAACCGCGCACCGTCTTGCCGGAGACCAGCCACATGCTGCGCAAGCGCCGCTAGCACGCCTCCTGAGCCTGCCTGCCCTGAGCCAGGCCGAAGGGACGAAGGACTGTCCGCTTCGTAGTGGAGGACGGGGAGCGTGTAGGTGTCTTGTCGCACGAGGAAATTCGGACGGAAAGGACTGAGGAACTCCATGGACACGTAGCCCTCCTTACCCTCGAACGCCACGCGCGCCCAGCCCTTCTCGATCGAGAGTGGGCGGACGATCGCCTGGCCGGGAATTTCGCCGATCTTGTCGCTGCCCGATGCGGGAGATTTCCGCAGGTTCAGAAAGCTGAAGTTCACGAAGGAGAGTCCATCGAACGCTTTCTGCTCTTCCTTGAGTCTGTCCTCCGTCGTGAGCTTCGCGATGTACCGGACAGCGACGTATCCTTGCCCGCCGGGGAAGGTGACCTTCGCCCAGCTCGCGTTCACGAACTGGACCAGCGTGACGAGGTCGCCCTGATTCAACCGCGCGACGAACGGCGCGTTGACCGCGGGCTCAGTGCGAACATTGAGGAAGGCATTCGTGACCCGATAGACGTTGCTCCCCTTCCCCGAGGATGCCGACCGCATGGCGTCGTACGTCCTGCGCAGAGTAGGATCGGTGGAATTCGCCTGCGACACCCTGGGTAGTGTCTGTGGTGCCTGTCCGTCCGAAGGGCCGTCACGAATCATCGTCCCCGTTGAGGAGAGTGGCGACCCATCCTGACCGTCATCCCGCGAAAGTTCCTGGAACCGCTCGACGTCCTCCGCAGTGAAGGTATCGTCCTCGATCGCATCGTCCGCTCCTCGACCGCTGGTGCATCCAGTAACGAAGAGGAGCCCGAAGCAGGCGATGAGGAGGAACGCGACGATCGGTGCGGCGGCGCTCGAGGAGCCGGGTGCCCTGCGGGCGGAACGGTAACGATTCATGGAAGAGGTTGGAACGGCGGTGTGAACCGGGAGAAATAGTGGTGGTAGCCGGCGACTTCAGCCGGGAGAGA
>CAZLYW010000025.1:10781-14694 GCA_964563915.1 uncultured Candidatus Peribacteria bacterium
GCGGTGTGAACCGGGAGAAATAGTGGTGGTAGCCGGCGACTTCAGCCGGGAGAGAAGAGAGAGAGAGAGAGAGAGAAGCGGATGGTGTTACATCCGCTCCGGCACTCGGAGCGTGAGGATGTCTGCGCCGGTCTTGAGCACCTGGGAGACCGCCACGGTGAGCGCGAGCCGCAGCGCGCGCTGCGGCTGAGGCGCATTCAGGATCGGCTCGACGTTGTAGAAGGCATTGAAGTCCTGGCAGAGGCCGAACAAGTAATTGGCCAGCGTATGCGGCATATGCGTGCTCCGAGCGTCTTCGAGAACAGCGGAGAACTGGAGCAGCGTCCGGATGAGGATGCGTTCCTTCTCCGTCAGTTCCTGGATGAGCGCCGGGATCGTCGCCTGATCCCCAGCGCCGGCCTTCCGGAGAACCGACCGCGCCCGCGCGTACGTGTACTGCAGGTACGGGGCGCTGTTGCCCTCGAAGCTGAGCATCTTCTTCCAATCGAAGACAATATCCATCTTCCGGTTCTGACTGAGGATGCCGTAGACGACGGCGCCCACGCCCATGGTTTCCGCAAGTTCGGACGCATCATCCGTCTGAATCGTTTCGCGATGTTCCTGGATGACTTTTTCCGCCTGCACGACGGCTTCGTTGAGAACATCTTCTAGTTTGAGAATATTTCCCTTCCTCGTGCTCATGCTCTTGTCCGCGAAGCGCATGCGGCCGAAGGGAATATGTTCGAGATGCGGAAGATCCCAGCCCAGCATCTTCACGGTCGCAAACAACTGCTGGAAGTAGAGCTGCTGCGCGATGTCGACCACATAGAGGAGCGATTGCGGATGCCAGCGGTCGACACGGTAGCGGATCTGCGCCAGGTCGCGTGTGGAGTAGAGCGTCGCGCCGTCGCCTTTGAGGATCATGGAGGTCGGAAGTTTGGTTTCCTCGGGGAACTCGATGACGAGCGCCCCTTCTTTGCCTTCGACGAATATCCCCTTCCTCTTCCCATCTTCCACGATGGCACGCATTTTGTCTTCGTAAAAACTCTCACCGTGCGTCTCATCGAACCAGACGTCGAGACGCTTGTATGTTTTTTCGAGGGATTCCATCGTCACCGCGACCACTTCCTTCCAAAATGCGCGCATCGTCTGATCTCCGTCTTCCAATTTTTTGAACGCCGCCCGGGCTTCATCCTCCAATGCCGGCTCCGTCTCCGATGCCTCGTGGAACTGGACGTAGAGTTGGAGAAGGCCATCCAGACCCAATGCTTGCGGAGATTGTCCTTTCCCCCAGCGTTGCATCGCCACATGCAGCGTTCCGAATTGCGTTCCCCAGTCTCCGATGTGATTCACCGCGATCGTGTTGTACCCGAGATGACGGTACAGATTGGCGAGTGCCTGACCGATGATTGTCGTAAGAATGTGGTGAATGCCGAAAGGCTTGGCGATATTCGGAGCGGAATACTCGACGATCACCGGCCTCTCCTTCACGCGCTTTACTGCAGGAACACACGCCTCACGCGTTGCAAAGAGTTCCCTCAGCAGTGCCGCCGGGGTGAGCCACACGTTTACGTATCCCGCGCCCGCGATCTTCGCCCTCTCGACATCGGGAGAGGATGCGAGCGCACCGAGGAAGACTTCCGCGATCTCGCGCGGTTTCATGTTCAGTCTCGCCGCGAGACGCAGCGCTATGCTCGTTGCCGCATCGCCGTGGCTCGACTCACGGGGGACAGTCCACGAGACAGAGAGATCTGTGACAGAGAATTCCTTCTGGAGGACTGAATTCGCCTTCTCTGTCAGCGTGGAAAACATAGGATTTCGGGCTCTTCGGCATCGAGTTTGCCCCGAGTAGCTCGTCCTGAGCCTGTCGAAGGGCGAGCGTACGAGGGGAGGGATGAACAAAACTAATACTCGAAAGAATGGGCTGACTGTAACACTCGAAATGGACATAGCTACATGAAACAAAAAATTGATCTTGCATACAGAATTTCCTCGTGTTTTGAACACAATTTGTGTGCACATTTGTCCACCTGGAAAATATCTACATTCTCTGATACAATACTTCGAACACTCATGACGATCCGACGCACGCTTTTCGCCTGTGCTTTGGCAGCCCCTCTTCTACTCTCCGCCTGCGGAAAGCAGCAAGGGAATGCCAAAATTCCGCCGAACCTGGAGGTCACTGGCGCGCGCGAGGCGCTCGTCGCCATCCTGCCGTTGGAGCAGAGCATTCCCTCTCTTGTCCGGCCTTCTGCGTTGCTCGCCCTGTACGTGAATCTCCTCCTGGCTGAGGGGCTCACGCCGCCGGTTCACGCGGCCATGGACGGTATCGACGCGCAGATCAAGCTCCACGCGCTCCCCACACAGGAGAACGTCGATGACCTGTACGGATTGCTGGAGGAATTCGGAGCGGTCCTTCATGTGAACGTCACCGACCTCCTCAACCGCAGTGATGATCGGGCGAAGACGCTCGACGCCTACCGCATCGGGCTCGGCAACATCACCGAACGCAGCTCTCGCCGCGCGGCGGACATCAAGGAGCAGGTCGGAAATCTCAAGAAGACCCAGGGCGAACAGAAGCGAGACGTGACACGCATCAACAAGGAAATCACGAGTGCGGTGAAAGCGAAGGACTTCTCGACTGCGCAGGACAAGCAACAGGAATTGACAGTCGCGCAGACGGCATGGACGACGACCGAACTCACGGTGAAGGAAATGACGTTCCTCCACAAGACGTTCGCGGAACTCATCGCCATCGCGGAGCAGCGCGTCGCCGCGCTCGAGCAGAACCGCGAGGTGCTGATCGCCGGATTGCGCGTGGTCGACGTGCCTGGGGTGGAAGACCTGGGCGTGCTGGAGAGCAAGACGAAACGGCGAGGAGGAAGGGCGACGCCGTTTGGGGGACTCTGAAGCAAACGACGAAAACGAAGAAAACGACGGTCCTCGATTGCACTGTTTTCGTCGTTTGCCTCGTTTTCTTTGTGCCAAGGAGAATTGCTCAAAACCAGGTTTTCCGCTATAATTAAAGGATTTCCTTATGCCTGTACAGACACCCCAACTCCCGGGCAATCCCCTGCTCTACGCAATCGACGACCTCCTGGGACTCCATAGGAACGTTGAAGTGATCCTGAATCCCGAGACGGGGAAGGATGAGCCGCTGACGAGCGACGAGAAGCAGGCGGTCAAGCTCTACGAGGAAGGCCTGCAGAAGATCCTCGATCTCATCGCACCGTCCGCGATGGAAGTGAAGCACAACGAGTTGATCCTCGGGGACCAGCACAGCCGGACGCTCTACGTGTACAACTGGCCGAATTACATCTACCCCAACTGGATGTCGCAACTCGTGAATTTCGACGCTCAGATGGAGATCGCGCACTTCATCTACCCCAGTAACAATGCGGCGATCATGAAGATGCTCCGGCGGAAAGTCGCCGAGCTCCGCTCCAGCATCCGCATTCTCGAGCAGCGCGGCATCGTCCGAGATCCTTCCCTCGAAGCCGCTCTGCAGGACGCTGAGGAACTCCGGGATCTGCTCGCGCGCGGACGCGAAAAGCTCTTCCAGTTCGGCATGTACATCACGCTGTACGCCGAGGACGCCGACAGATTGAAGAAGCTCCAGACGGACATCGAGTCGATTCTCGGTGGCCGTCTGGTGCTCACGAAGCCAGCGATGTTCCAGATGGAACACGGATGGACGAGCACGCTGCCACTCGCCCTGGACGAGCTCGAGATCAGCCGGAACATGAACACCTCACCGATCGCGACGAGCTTCCCCTTCTCCAGTTCCGACCTCACCGACGACCACGGCATCCTCTACGGCATCAACCGCCACAACGACAGCATGGTGATTTTCGACCGCTTTGACCTCCCCAACGCAAACTGCAACGTCTTCGCGACTTCCGGCGCGGGAAAATCCTTCACGGTGAAACTGGAG
>CAZLYW010000026.1:0-6300 GCA_964563915.1 uncultured Candidatus Peribacteria bacterium
GTCTTCCAGCGGCGCATCCCCTTCATCGAGCGCAGAGAGTACTCCCAGAACGGCGAAGATGGCATCATCGCGGCGATCTTCGGCATCATCGGCACGACGAACTGCTCTTTCGTCGAGTTCGGCGTCGAGGACGGCATGGAGTGCAACACGCGCTCCTTGAGCAAACACAGAGGATGGACGGGGCTCTTGATGGATGGGAACGCTCAAGCGCCGGGCAGTCCTGTGCGACAGGAATTCATCACTGCGGAGAATATCGAGGAGCTCTTCGCGAAATACGGAGTACCGCGCGAGTTCGATCTGCTGAGTATTGACATCGATGGGAATGACTACTGGGTCTGGAAAGCGATCGCACATTATCGCCCGCGCGTGGTCATCATCGAGTACAACGCCTGCATCGCACCGGAACCGGCAGTGACGATCCCCTACGACCCGGCTTTCCGCTGGGACGGCACCGACTACTACGGCGCGAGCCTGCTCGCGCTCAAACAACTGGGAGAAACGAAGGGCTACACGCTGGTCTGTACCGACCGCAACGGCGTCAACGCCTTCTTCGTCTGGAAGGAACTCGCCGCGGGCCGCTTCGCTCCCCCGCCGTGGCCCGGCACGTATCACCCCGCGGCGTTCAAGGGGAAGAAGGGCAACCGGCATCCGGCGGATCCGAAGAGGCGGGGGTGGATGGAGGTCGAGTAACCTCACCCCTAACCCCTCTCCGCACGACGCGGAGAGGGGAATGTTGGCTGTTTTGTTTGCGTACTAAGAATTATTTTCTTGTGTAAGCGCACGACGAATCTGGCCGATGACGTCCGAAAAGTGCTCTTCAACATCACGCCGGGCAATGTGGAGAACAGAATACTGCCGATCATGGAAGTAAAGATCCCGTTCGCGATCATACTCAATCTGCTTTGCATGGATTTCGCCATCGATTTCTACGATCAATCGGCGTTCCCGGCAACGAAAATCCACAATGTACGGCCCCATGGCAACTTGCCTGAGGAACTTACAACCACAGAGACGCCGGCCTCGCAGCCACGTCCAGAGTCTCTGTTCCGTCGGAGTCAATGACAGACGGAGTTCCCGCGCATACTCGCGTTTTTGATTCCTATAGCGTTGCAGGACATATTCTCATGAAGACTCATGGGAACAGCCTCACAGCACTGCATATTCGTTGACAGAGGGGACAGGAGAAAAAGTTTCAGAGATACGAGAAAATTGCCTTATCAAAGCCGTAACGGACGTTCCATGGGGTCGTGGAACAAAACAACAAACATCCCCCTCCCCACATAGCGTGGGGAGGGGTTAGGGGTGAGGTCCTATTGCACCCTCATCACCACTCCCTCAATGAAGACGAATACCAAAATCAGGAACAGGAGAACCTGTAAGCAACGCTTTGCGAAGAGGACTCGGTTATTGCGCATCGGCGGAGGGGAGGAGGTGGAATCGACGTAAGTACGTTTCTTCTTCCGAGGAGTGGAAGGGATCTTGTGTCAGCGCACCGTCGTAGTAGTAGGTGTGCGTGGGAACCGAGCGGTACGTGAGCGCGGAGAGGAGGACGATGGAGGCGAAGGTCGCGGTGATGGTGCCGGACTTCCACGCACGAGAAACGGGGAGGTGGTGGAGATGCTCGAGCGCGAGGATGAACACGAGCGGCAGCAGTGGCAGGAAGAACCGGAATTTCCAGATCGGCCAGCCGGCGCAGAGGAGCAGATGGAATGTGAGCAGGACGAGGACGGGGAACGCGCGGCGCAGGCGCGGAGGGGAGAAGATGACATCGATCAGGCCGAAGGAGAAGAGGAAGAACGCGATGGGTGCGAGGAGGAAGAGCTTCCGCGCGACGTAGTAGAGGTTGTAGGGCAACCATGTGTGGAAGACGCCAGTGATGATCGACAGCTGGTCTCGGATGCTGAGATTGGGGATGACGCCGGCGGGCACTTCAAATCCTGCCTTGCTGTAGACGTACCGCATGTTCCACGCGTGACCTGCGAACGGATCGCCGAGCACGACAGTGCTGTGGAGGAGCCACGGCGAGGCGACGATTGCCGCGAGTCCTATGAGAATGACCACGTGGAGAGCGAATCGCCGCCAGGGACGAACCTGCGTTGCGAGGAGAATGATCCCGGCAGGGAGAAGGATGACCGACTGAAACGTGATGAGGTACGCGACGCCCGAGAGTATCCCGAGAAGGAGAGTGCGGCGCAGGGAGGAAGGACCAAGAGCGATGACGAGCCACAGGAGGTAGACGGCCGCCTGGGACGTGTACAAGGCACCGTTCCCGGCGTAGTCGATGAGGAGGAACGAAGCGGCCGTCCATGCCGCCGCAGCGAGCCCCATGGTCGCATCCGTGAGACGGGAGGCGATGAGGAATGCGAGCAGGATGATGAGCATCCCGGCAAGCAGGGAGAGAATCTTGAGCGACACGAATGCCTCTGCCACCGTCGGCGCCTGCCCTGAGCTTGCCTGCGGTGAGCGGGTCGAACCCGTCGAACGGGCGCCTCCGCGCAGCGCCGTCAGCGCCGCGGCGGCGACCGGCACGAGCGGCCCGTGCAATTTCAACTGTTCACCTTCTACGGCGGGAGGCAGGACGTACACGGCGGGATCGGCGCTCCCCTTGCTAGAGAACGTGAGGAGGCTTCCATCGCGCAGGAACGACGCGGAAACCTGCGCGTCGGCAATGACATCGCCGTGCATGAACCAATTCCATCGGAAGGCCTCCGCGCGGATGAGGAAACCGGCGAGCAGAATCAAGAGCAAACCTGCGAGTACGTGAACACGCTGCATAGTAAGGAAACCGTAACACGCTACAGGAAGAGGAATCCATGCGCACTTGCCCTGAGCCCCTCGACCGATTCGACCAGCTCACGGCAGGCAAGCTCGGGACAAGCTGAGTCGAAGGATCATTTCCGCTCGGGAATGAACCCCCGCTCGAAGTATTCCTTCTCCTTCGTCACTTCGTCGACATCCCGCCGCTGGCCGTCGAGCACACTCTGCGCGGCCAGGATGCCCATCTCGAGGGAGTGATCCTGATTGGTGTAACGGAAGCGGCCGGGACGGCCGATGGCATAGAAGTTGTCGAAGCGGTCGAGCCAGTCGAGGATGATACCCAGATGCTTCGTGTAGTGCAGGTCGTACAGGGGGTACACGTGCGCCTGCCGGAAGAGATGCACGCTGATCACATCTGTGCGATCGAGGATACAGAGCCGCTCCAGGACATCCATGGTCATCGAGAACAGCGCATCTTTGGAAGCATGCCAGATTGCGTCTCCCTCGAAGCAGAAGAATTCGACGAAGAGGGAGGTGTAGCCGGGCGGGCACATCTCTCTGCTGAAGTTCTTCATCTCGGAGATGCGCCCGAAGGGGATGCTCTTATCGGGGAAGTACACCCAGTTATCGGGGACGATTCGCTCACGCTGGACTGTGAGGAACAGGTAGACCTGCGCGCGGAATCGTAAATGCCGCGTCGCTTCCACCACGGCTGGCGGCGGGGCGGGATCGAAGAGTGCAATTGCGCGCGTGATGGGAATGGACGAAATGACATGCTGAGGGTGAAACATCTGCATCCGTTCCCCCTCTCGAACCTCCACCTCGGTGACCTTCTGATCTTCCCAGCGAATCTTGACCGGCTCCGCGCCGGTATGCACGGCATTCCCCTTCTCCTCGATTCGCCTGCGGATCGCTTCGTAGATCAGGCCGGAACCGCATGAGGGGTAGTAGAAGGTATCGACAAGAGTTTTTGGCCCGCTTTTTGGCAGCAGCATTTTCTTCACCGCTGCCCACAAGCTCAACCCGCCGATGCGCTGGTTCGCCCAGTCAACGCTGATCTGGCTGCACGGGAGTCCCCAGATCTTCTCGGTGTAGTTGAGCATGTTGAATTCCGCAAGCGTGCGCCCGAACTGCGAGAGCGCGTAGTCCTCGAAAGAGCGCAGCACCCGCGGCGCAACGATCCTCCGCACGCGCTCCCACCCGTAGTCTCGCAGCATTCCGAGCGCCCGGAGGATGCCAAGTTGGGAGAGGACATTGCGGAACCGGATAGGGTAGAAGTAGAACTTCCCGTCAACGCAGAATCGCGTCAGGCGCGGAACGTTCCGCCATTGCTCCCCTAGTAAATCTTCGATGAAGTCGTAGAGGTACTTGTTCTTGCTGTAGAAGCGGTGCGGCCCAATGTCCGTCCGGTATGTGCCTTCGGGCTGCGTAAATTCGAGCGTCTTGGCTAGTCCGCCGACTTGGTACGCTTTCTCCACGACCGTCACGGCTCTGCCTGCACGGGAGAGCTCCATCGCCGCCGCCATACCAGCCGGACCGGCGCCGAGAATGAGTATGTGGTCGGATGGCATTCAATGCGGGAAAAACGGGATGTTCCGGCCTGAGCCTGCCTGTCGGCAGGCAGACGTAGCCGAAGGATAGCATCCGGCATGTGTATGAAAACTCCCCACGCCCCACACTTCCCTCTCCCGCCGCAGCGGGAGAGGGGTCGGGGGTGGGAGTATATGACTACTTCCTCTTGCTCTTCGCCTTACGCTGCGCTGCTCTCTCCTTGAGCCGTGCCTGTGCTTCTGCACGCGCTTTCTTGCGCTCCTCCATACGTGCAGCGGGCGTCTTCGGTGTCACCTTCTTGGGAACGATGACTGTCTTCTTGAGAGGGGTAGTAGCAGGCTTCTTCGGAGCGGGAGTGGTTGGCGCTGCAGGCGTGCTCGTTTTTAGATATGCACGGCCTCCACCGCCTCCGCCGCCTCCACCGCTGGTGCCACTGGTCGTGGTGCTCGCCGCAGTTGTGAAGACCCATCCCGAGGAGTTGTTGCCACTGTCGGTGCAGCTCGAGCAGGCGATGGTCACGGTGGCGTTGCTGTCCTTCACGTCCAGACCGGTGGCGGTCACGCGGTTGCCGTCAGCCGTGATGTTGAACCGCTGGCCCGACGTCGAGGAGCGCAGCGAGAGCGTTCCGGCGCCGCTCGTGAGCGTGAGCTTCTCGGTGGTCCGGGTCGTCGTGCCCACGCCGAAGGTCAGCGTATCGCTGACGGAAGGCGTCTTGTTCAGCTTGTAGAAGGTGGTCGAGCCGCTGAGGGTCTTGTTCGCTCCGTTCAGGACGACCGTGCTGGTGCCCTCGACGAAGGCGCCGGCAGCCTGCGTCGTCCAGTTACCGCCGACAGTAATGGTGGAACCGTTGGCTCGGAGTGTACTGGAGTTATCGACGGCCCCGGTGATGCTCATGCCGTAGTTGCTCGTGCTCGTATCGAGCTTGCCGGTGGTGATGGTGAGCGCTCCGGACATGTTGAGAGCGCCGCCCAGAGTTTCCGTATTCGTGCTGGAGGTGCCGGCATTGGCGAGCGTGAAGTTGTACACCGGTTTCCCGGCGAAGTTCAGTGTAACGGGGGTGTGAGACTTCTGCGTCCACGTTCCGGCCGAGATGGTCACCGTTGGTGAAGATCCGCTGATGGTCACGGCACCGGAGTTCGTCACATTGCTATTGGTCACGAGCGCGCCGGAGGCATGGTTGTCGATGGTGATGCTGTTCATCCGCAGTGCCTTGGAATTCGTGGAGAGATCGAGATTGCCTTTCGCAATCGTGATCGAACCGGAGGCATTGAAGGGATTCGTGGTGACGATGACCTTGTTGCTGCCGGATTTGTTCGTGTTACTGAGGTTGACGTTCCAGAGCCTAGAGCCACCGAGGTTGGCCCTCTGGGTCGTCTGACCATCGAAGGTCCAGGTGCCACCGGTGACGGTGAGGCCAGTGACGGCAGCGACAGAGAGGGAGCCGGAGGTGGAGACGTTACTGTTGGTGGTGAGGACACCGGAGTTGCTGCTGCCAATGGCGATGCCGCTGCCTGTCCTGAGCTTCAGGGAGTTCGTGGTGAGGTCGAGGTTCCCCGTCGTGATGACGATGGCTCCAGATGTGTTGAAGGGGTTGGTGGTGACGATGACCTTGTTGCTGCCGGATTTGTTCGTGTTACTGAGGTTGACGTTCCAGAGCCTAGAGCCACCGAGGTTGGCCCTCTGGGTCGTCTGACCATCGAAGGTCCAGGTGCCACCGGTGACGGTGAGGCCAGTGACGGCAGCGACAGAGAGGGAGCCGGAGGTGGAGACGTTACTGTTGGTGGTGAGGACACCGGAGTTGCTGCTGCCAATGGCGATGCCGCTGCCTGTCCTGAGCTTCAGGGAGTTCGTGGTGAGGTCGAGGTTCCCCGTCGTGATGACGATGGCTCCAGATGTGTTGAAGGGGTTGGTGGTGACGGTGATCTTGTTGCTGCCGGATTTGTTCGTGTTACTGAGGTTGACGTTCCAGAGCCTAGAGCCACCGAGGTTGGC
>CAZLYW010000026.1:6400-10240 GCA_964563915.1 uncultured Candidatus Peribacteria bacterium
TTGTTCGTGTTACTGAGGTTGACGTTCCAGAGCCTAGAGCCACCGAGGTTGGCAGTCTGGGTACGGCTGCCGTAGAAGGTCCAGGTGCCACCGGTGACGGTGAGGCCGGTGACGGCACCGACGGAGAGGGAACCGGAGAGGGCGACAGCACTGTTGGTGGTGAGGTTGGCGGTTGCATCGGATCCGATCGTCATGTTCTGCCACACGGAGAGGCCCTTGCTGTTCGTCGTGAGGTCGAGCTTGCCGGTGTTGATCGTCAGCGAGCCGGAGAGGCCGAGGTTGAGCGACGCCACGATGACGGAATTGGCGCCCGCTGCGCCGCGGCTATTGAGGACGGCGCCGCTGAAGCGGGTCTTGACGCCGGGGGTGAGTGTCTGGTTGTTGTTGCCCGAGAAGATGACGGTGCCCGTGGAGGTGAAGACAGAGCTGGAGCCGGTGACCGAGAGACTCCCGGAGAGGATGAACTTGTTCATGAGGCCGCGGGCGATGCCTCCCGTCTGCGTGTAGCTCCCGGAGATCGCAATGGGTCCGGTGCCGCCGACGAAGTAGCCGCTGCCGATCCTCAGGCCCCCGGTGCCGATTTTCAGTGTGCCCGTGCCAAGGAGGAGCGAGCCCGTCCAGGCGTTATTGAGCTTGATCCCTCCGATGCTCACGGCGCTCCTAATGCGCGCGGTTTTCGAGCCGGTCCCGGTGTGGAACACGGCTATATCACCGTAGCCAGGGATACCTGCGCCGCCGAAGCCTTGGTAGGCGGTCGACCAGTTGGTCGCAGTCTCCCAACGGTCACTATCGCTGTAGTTGCCCGCCCAGAAGAGTTCTCTCGCAGCTACCGTTGGCGCAAGGAGGAAGAAGATCGTACAAACGCTGATCACTCTCATCACCTCTCGTCGAAGTTTCAGAATGCGGGCATACATAGACGACATCGGGAAAGGGATATTAAGGGAGATCGTCCTCTTATTCACCGGAGATTTCAATTTGCAACGGAGAGAATTTGTTGTATCGAAACTTCTGCGTTCCGCACGAAAAAACCCGCTTCCTTGTCGCACAAGGGTGCGGGGCGAGTCGTGGTAGACTGTGTTCGCTCGCGCTCTCTCTCTCTCCGTCTCATCCCCTGTTTGGTAAGCTCTCCATTTTCGGCCAGCTCTGGCAGTTTCTCTCTGTCCGCAAGCAATGGTGGCTGCTCCCGCTCCTCGTTCTCATCACACTGCTCGCCCTCTTCCTCGTATTTGCGCAAGGGTCGGCGCTGGCGCCGCTGATCTATACCGTATTCTAGGCGCCGCATGACGCTCCCTCTCCCCTTCCGCTGGCTCTGGACAGGATGGAAAATGTTCGGGACGGCAGTTGGGAAAGTGATGAGTAAGATCATCCTGACGGTCCTCTGGATCGTCGGCTTCGGCGTGTACGGAATCCTCCTGAAGATCATCCGCCTCTTCGTGAAGAAAGCGCACGCACCGGGAACGTATTGGATCGATGTGCCGCCGGCACAACCCGGAGATCTCCATCGCCAATTTTAAGTATTCTCAATTCTCCATTCTGCTACACGCAATGAGAAGCCCCCACTCCCGTCACCCTCCGGATAAGCCCCGGAACATCTTGGGTATCTCCTGCTATTACCACGACAGCGCCGCGTGCCTCCTCCGCGAGGGAGAGATCGTGTTCGCCGCGCATGAGGAACGCTACACACGGAAAAAACATGACGAATCGTTGCCGGTGCGAGCAGTGCAGCACGCTCTTCAGTGCGCGGGCATCACGATGAATGACATCGACGCCGTGGGCTTCTACGAGAAGCCGCTTCTCAAGTTCTTCGACCGCATCATCCCCACCATCATCGAACACTGGCCGCGAGGATTTGTGAGTTACCACCACACGATGCACGAGTGGATGCAGAAGAAGCTCTGGATCCCGCAGAACATCCAGAAGGAATTGGGCTACAGAGGACCCGTCCTCTTTACCGGTCATCACGAATCGCACGCGGCGTCCGCGTACTACGTGTCGGGATTCCCGGACGCGACGGTCGTGACGGTCGACGGCGTCGGCGAGTGGGCGACGACGACGATCGGCTACGGGAAAGGAACAGATCTCAACATCGTGAAAGAGCTCCACTTCCCCCACTCGCTCGGCCTCCTCTATTCAGCGCTGACCTACTACCTCGGCTTCAAGGTGAACAGTGCCGAGTACAAAGTGATGGGTCTCGCGCCGTACGGGGAACCGAAATACATGAAGGAGATGCGCGAGCTGATCGAGATCCGGGAAGACGGCAGCTTCCGGCTCTCTGTGCGCTACTTCACCTTTGAATACGGATTGCGGATGACGGGGAAAGAGATCGAGAAGTTATTTGGACAACCGGTGCGCGGGCAGGAAAGCCCGCTCCTACAGTTCCACAAAGATGTTGCACGCTCGCTCCAGGAGATCACCAAGGAAATCATGCTGAAGATCGTCGCACATGCGAAGAAGATTTGCCCGAGTGATTATCTCTGTCTCGCCGGTGGCGTTGCACTCAACTGTGTGGCGAACGGGAAGATTCTGCGGTCCGGACTCTTCAAAGACATCTTCATCCAGCCTGCGGCGGGTGATGCCGGCGGGGCGCTGGGCGCGGCGGTCGCGATCTGGCATAAGGAGTACGGCGGAGCACGCATGGCGAAGATGGAGCACGCATTCTTAGGGAATGCTTACACGCAGGAAGAGATTGAGGAGTATCTCAAGGGACAATCACTGCCGTACGAAAAACTCAGCGACCATGATCTGATAGAGACGGTTGCCGGACTGCTCGCGGGAGAGAACGCGAAGCCCCGCACCGCATCCGAGTCACCAGGCGAGGATGCTGGTGCGCGGGTCATCGGGTGGTTCCAAGGCCGGATGGAGTACGGCCCGCGTTCGCTCGGCAACCGCTCCATCCTCGCCGACGCGCGCAACAAGGAGAACTGGCAGAAGGTGAACTTGAAAATCAAATTCCGTGAGAGCTTCCGCCCCTTCGCACCGACCGTTCTTGAGGAGCGGGTGTCAGAGTATTTCGATTTGGATCGGGAGAGCCCGTACATGCTCCTCGTCGCCGACACGCTCCCCCATCGCAGAAGTGAGATCCCCGCCGTCACGCATGTGGACGGTTCCGCCCGCATCCAGACGATCCGCCGCGACCAGAACCCACGCTACTACGATCTCCTCAAAGCATTCGAGAAGCGGACAGGATGCCCCGTCATCATCAATACCTCCTTTAATGTGCGCGGCGAACCAATCGTCGAAAGCCCCAAAGACGCGGTGAATTGCTTCCTGCATACGCAAATGGACTACCTGGTCCTGGGCAATTGCCTGCTCTCGAAGGCGAAGATGACGGGGGTGGCAAACGTGGATACGGAGAAATACTTGAAGCAGTTTCAGCTGGATTGATTAATCCAACCGAAACCCAATTGTATTCTCATTCTCCGGAACCTCCGGCGTCGTCAGTTGATGAATGACGTCGAAGATCGCCCGGAATTGTTTGTCGTACTTCTGTTCCATTTCCGCAAGTTTGCGCGCGAGGTCGGCATGGGACGCGAGCCACTGCCGTAGCTGCACGAATGCCCGCATGATCATAATGTTCACTTGGATAGCGCGGGGGCTGTGGAGAACAGACGAGAGCATTGCGACGCCCTGTTCGGTGAAGGCGTAAGGTGCATGACGAGTTCCTCCGCGACCCTCTTTTGATATCGCAATTTGCGATATCAAAGAATTGGCTTCTGCTTGCCTTAATTGAAACATAAAGTCCTTAGGAAATCGATCGGCATTGCGTCGCACTTGCTCATTCAATCGTCCAGTAGGGACCCCATAAAGCTCGGCCAAATCCCGATCCAGCATCACTTTCTG
>CAZLYW010000026.1:10340-14396 GCA_964563915.1 uncultured Candidatus Peribacteria bacterium
GATCACCGGCCGCTCAGGATGGAAGGTGACGCGTTGATTGCGGAATCCGGAGTGCGGTATCCCGTGGAGAACGATCTCCCGCGTCTGTTGACGCCGACCCAGACGCCAGAAGAGGAAGCGGTACGGAAGAAGATGCAGGCGTTCTACGAGCGGCACACGTTCCCCGGCTACGACGGCATCGATGTCCCAGGCGTCCTCATGGACAAGGCGCGCAGGAGCAACTTCGGCGCCTGGCTCGATGAGGCGATCCCGCCGATGGCGACCGTGCTCGAAGTCGGCTGTGGCACGGGACAGATGACCAATTTCTTGGGCCTCGTGACGACGCGCACCGTGATCGGCATCGATCAGAGTGTCGCGTCGCTTTCGCTCGGGAGTGGATTTGCGAGGAGATTCGGCATGTGGAATGTCTACTTTCTGCAGGGAAACATCTTCGCGATGCCGGTCGCCGAAGCCGCTGCGGACGTCCTGATTTGTTCTGGTGTGCTGCACCACACGCCTGACCCGCGCGGCGGCTTCCGGGAACTCCTGAAGCTCGTGAAGCCCGGAGGCATCATCATCATCGGGCTCTACAACGCATACGCGCGGATCCCGCTTGGGCTGCGCAAGCTCCTCTTCGGCATGACCGGAACGATGTTCCACCGACTCGATGCCCACCTGCGCCGGAGAGACGTCGACGCGGCGAAGAAGGCCATCTGGTTCTTCGATCAGTACCGCAATCCCCACGAAAGCTGGCATTCGGTAGATGAAGTCCTGCGGTGGTTTGACGATGCGGGCGTGGAATTTCTGAGCGGCGTGCCGCCGATTGCGGCCGGGATTCCGGGGGAAGAGGATGGGATCCACCTATTTCGGAAACACACACGTGGAAACCGCCTGGAACACATCGCACGACAGCTCTGCTGGATGTTTTCGATCAGCGGCGAAGGCGGACTCTTCGTCCTCGTGGGGTCACGCACGTGATAGAATGAGCAAGTGACTGCCCGACGCCATCGCCATTCGTTCCCCGTGAACATCGCGCTGCTCGCTGGCACGGTGATTGTCTTTTTTTTCATGATCGACCTTGGGCTGCGGATCACTGGTATCGACCGCGGCCTACCGAAGACCCCGCCGATCTACCGCAAGAGCGATGACCCGGCTCTGAGTTACACGCTGAAGCCCAGTCTCCGGGAAACGGCCTTCCGCTCGAGCGTCGTGACCGATCGCCGGGGGTTCCGCTCCGAGGAAGTGCACCCGGGCAAACCGACGATCGCCGTCCTCGGCGACTCCATCGCATTCGGGTATGGGCTCGAGAATGACCAGACGCTCTCCTCACGGCTCGACGTGCTCCTGGAGAAGAAGTTGAACGTCGTGAACGCCGCCGCACCGGGGTACGGAATCAAGCAGGAAGCAGCCATGTTCAAGAATGACGTCGCAGTACTCCACCCGTCGACACTCATCGTCGTCTTTCACTGGAACGACCTGACTGATACAGAGCCGTCTATCCTCGACGACGAGGGGAACCTGCACCCGCCGGGCTGGACGCCGGACCAGCCGCAGTGTCACCCCATCGAAGATGGCACACTGGGATGGATCCCCGGCCGCTGCTGGCTCGATCTCCACAGCGCGCTCTACCGGACGATGAAGAAAGTCGTCATCGCGCGCACTGAGCAGCGTAATCTCCATGAGCAGGAAGAAGAATATCGACAGAACGCCTTCGGCGACACGGTGACGGATGTGCAGCTCAAAGCCTACGAGCAGTCGCTCGACACATTCGTGCGTACCCTCCCGCGGAGCATGAACCTTCTCTTCGTGATCTGGCCCGAGAAACGCCTGCACCTCGAAAGTACGCAGACGCTGCGCGCGATCGCTGAACGGCAGGATTTCCGCGTCCTGAACCTCTATGAGGTTTTTGGGAACAAAGCGGAGAGTCTCAGCTGGGATACCGTGCACCCGAGCGCGAAAACGGTCGAGGAAGCGGCGGGAGTGATCAAGGCGGCGCTGGTGGAGTGGGACCTACTGCCACCTCACCCCCGAACATAGCGCGGAGTCTCAACCCCCACATTCTGACAATCGTTGCAAGGTACGGGAGTCCCCTGTTGAAGAGGACCATGAAGCTGGATCCCGTTTTCGATTCGCCCACGCGGCGCGGCACGTTGACGTACGGGATCTCGACGCAGGAGTAGCCGAGGAGGATCGCGCGGAAGATGAGGTCGATGAAGTACTCGCCGTAGTCGCCGCGGAGTCGGATCTTGCCGAGCACGTCTTTCCGGATCGCGATGAAGCCACTCGTGTAGTCGGTGAAGCGCCAGAAGAGCGCGTGGGTGAGGAACCAGTTGAGCAGTCGGCTGAGGAGGATCGCCGCACGCGATTCGTGGCCACCGAACCACCGGTCGCTCTCCTTGTACTTCCCTCCTCTGACGAAGCGCGAGGCAACCGCGATGTCGAATCCTGCTTCGACCTTCGCGAGTAGCTGCGGGATGACCGCGGGCGGCATCGAGAAATCGCAGTCGAGCCAGACAACGGTATCGCCGCGCGCAAGGTCGATCCCCCGCTGGATGCTCTTCGTGAGCCCGCGATCCGTCATCCGGGTCTCGAGGCGAAGGCCCGGGGTCGATCCCGTCGCGATGAGTTCTTGAATGAGGCGTGACGTCCCGTCGGGCGAGTCGTCGTCGACCACGATGATTTCGTTCGACTGGGCAATCGCGGCGTGGATCTCGCGGCAGAGATCGACGATGTTCCCGGCCTCGTTGTAGGTCGGAAGAACCACGGAAACAAATTTCACTTCATGCCAACGCGATGGTGTGGATGCAGTCGCAGACATACTCGATCTGTTCCTGGGTCAGCGCCACCTGGGTCAGCGCCAGGCCGGACGGGAGGTAGAGCCCGCACTCCGCGATACGCTCGGAGACGGGGAAGCGCTCCTGTGTATGGTACAACTTCTGGATGATCGGCTGGCGCGCAGAGGAGGGGAAGAAGTCGCGCGTGTCGACCCCCTTCTCCTTGAGCGCAGCACGGAGCGCGTCGCGCGTGAGCGGGAAATCGTTGGTGACGAGCACCGAGTACATCCAGTACACGTTTTTCGCGTAGTCCTTGGTAACGGGGAGCCGGAGTCCCTTCACCTTCCCCAAGCGCTTTTCGTACTCGGCCGTTATCCAGCGCTTGTGCGCGAGGAACTCCTCGATCGACTCCAGCTGCCCGAGCCCGCATGCGGCCTGGAGGTTGGTCATCCGGTAGTTGTACCCGACTTCATCGTGCCAGAACCTGCGTTCGGGCATGTGCGCGAGATCTTTTAAGGCTCGCGTTTTCTTCGCGAGGGAATCGTCATCCGTCACGATCATGCCGCCTTCCCCCGTCGTGATGATCTTGTTGCCGTAGAAGCTAAAGCATCCGACATCGCCCATCGATCCACATTTCCTTCCTTTATACGAACCACCATGCGCCTCCGCGGCATCTTCTATGACTTTCAAACCATGCTTTTTCGCTAGTGCCAGCAGCGGATCCATATCGACACTGTGACCGTAGATGTGCACCGGCATGATCGCTTTTGTCTTCTTCGTGATTTTCTTCTCGATCAACTTCACATCCATGTTGTACGTATCAGGCTCGCTGTCCACGAAGACGGGGACAGCCCCGGTATAGATGACCGCAAACACCGACGCGATCATCGTGAAATCCGGAACAATCACCTCGCTTGCCGCCCGTAGTCCGCCTGGGGCGGACGAAGGGGGGTCCCCTTCTCCAATACCAAGTCCGAGCAGAGCAACGTGGAGCGCTGCCGTTCCGCTGGTGACGCTCACCGCATGCTTCACACCGATGTACTCGGCGAACGCCTCTTCAAACTTCCCAATGTACGGCCCGGCGGAGCTGACCCAGCCGGTCTCCATGGCGTCGGCCACGTACTTTTTCGCAGCCGCGGTGATCACCGGTTCGTTGACAGGGACCTTCATCATCATGGGCGGAAGACTTTGGTTGCGGCCGTGTCGGAGTATGGACCCTGCTTCACTTCGAGGAGCCTCGTCGGCTCGAGCATGAGCAAATGATGCCCGCCGCGGTAGAAGACGAGAAAATCCCCCGCCGTGA
>CAZLYW010000027.1:0-4011 GCA_964563915.1 uncultured Candidatus Peribacteria bacterium
AATACTGACCTCCTCCCCCATCGGGCGGCTGACGATGCGGGGAGAGGCACCGACCAGTTCCCGGCCCGTTCTCCCCTCGGGCGCGCTGCCTGTGAGCCCCGGAATCCCGCCGATGTCCGAGATCAATTGGTCCGGCGAGACACGAGTGGTGGTGCCGTCCGGTGCCCCGATCTCTACGGTCCATCTGCCGAGCGAGGATGTCTTGAAGACGTCGCGGCTTGCTGCAGCGGGGGCCGTCACCTGATTCCAGACCATCTGCCGGTCGATCTCACTCTGAATCGCCTCCAGGTTCCATCGGATCGCCTCCGGTGCCGCCCAGTGGGGAATCGTCATCACAGAGTTTCCTTTCGAAGGCGTGATCACGGTATCGCCCAGCCGGAATACTTGGTCGCCGTTGAAGTGGCGGGTTCGGAGTTCCAGCCAGTCGCCGTTGCGCGTCACTGCAACGGAGGAGCGGGCAGCGACGGTACTCTCACGCACCGCCGCGGCGGGGAGTGCCGGCGCCTGGGGCATCGTCTTCTGCAGGAGATCCGCAATAACGGTCTGCGCTGCCTCCACGTCCGCGGCCTCCTTCTGCATCTGCTCTCCGGCCAAGAGCAGATCGTGCCGGGTTCTGTCGAGCAGGCCTCCGTCCCGGATCTCCTGTGCCATCGCGGCGTCGAGTGCGTCCCGCTCCTTCTGTACTTCCGTTCGCAATGCGGCGACGTTCGCGGAGGCCGCTGCCAGTTGTGTCTGCAGAGCGGCCCATTGACCGTGCGTTACGGTGATTTCCTTCCCCAGAACCCTGAGGCGACTCTTCAACCCACGGATCTCGTCGTTCTTCGCTGCGATCGATGTGTGGATAACGTCATCACGCTGGTCCAGAATGTCCTTCGTCGCCTTCATGACATCGATCTTCCCTCGCGTGGCCATGATGGATGTGTTCGTCGCATCGCGCTCGGCGATCAGCGCAGGATCCTGTTTCTTCTGCCGCAGTGCGTCCTGGATCGCGTTCAACTGCTTCTTGATGTCCTTCAGTTCCTTCTGGAGCGGGTTCAGGACCGCTTTCAGCGCAGTGCGCTCGGCGCCGAGCGCGGTTCGCTGGTCGCGTAGTGCATCGTTCTGGCGTTGCAGATCAGCAATCTGATCTGCGATCGCACTCTGTTCGGTGCGCAGCGCCGCCTCCTTAGCTTCGCACCTCTCCGAGGCGTGCGTCGCATCGGATTGCTGCGCGAGGGCGCTCAGCAAATTCTGCTGCGCTGTCCCGAGCAGCAACTGCGTACTCTGCGTCCCCGACTGATCCAGCATGACGACTGTTGCTAGTGTTGAGACATTGTCCTGAAGAATGTGCACACGGCTTTGCACATTCATGAGTTCTGCCTGCTCTCTGTTCATCTGTGCGAAGGCGTCATCGAGCGCGGTGTGCGTCACCGTGGTCATCAATTGGCGTTGTTCCAGTTCTTCAAGAGAAAGGGAAGAGGAGGTGAAAGGAGTGTGATTATTGCGCATGAGAAAAGAGGGGAAAGAAACGCTGAGCATCGAAGCGCGTCTCAGAGAAGCTGGGGAGATTCAGCGCGACGGAAAGTTTTCCACATCACTCCTTCACCTCTCCGCTCAGCGCTCTTTTCCGTTCCACGGCGTCGTGGAACAGCAGGGGTCATTCGTCTAGCGCGACATCGTCTCGTTCGGGAGGCAATGGTGTACGCCATAAGGTGTGTGGTGGTTCTGTTCAGATATACTGCTCCTCGCTCTCCTCCCCCTGTTTCGTATGAACATCCAGAAGTTCTTTCCATCCTCATTGTTCGCGGGACTCTTCATTGGGATCCTGACGACGGCCGCCGCCGCGGACGTGCTCGGATCGAGCGTGTTCCCCGACGTGCAGCCCGGGTCGTACTACGACGCCGCGGTCGGGCGGCTGTACGGCGCCGGCGTCGTCAAGGGGAGCACGGACGGGAAGTTCCATCCGGACCAGTACGTGACGCGGGCGGAGATCTCCGTGATGCTCGACCGCGCGCTCAACGGCGGCACCATTGCCCCCGTGACGGGGTCGCGCCGGCCGAGTTCCCTCCGGATCTCGTCCGCGGCGTCGCTCTCCAGCGCGAGTGTGAGATCGGTGTCCACCTCATCCAGTGTTGCAGCAGTTGCAGGCGCGGGATCCTTCCGCTTCTCGACCGATAGAGTCAGCTTCCCCGAGGGCGCGAGCAACGTCAGCTTCTCGATCCAGCGCTACGGCGGAACCACAGGGAACGCGACGGTGAAGTACACCACCGTCGACGGGACGGCCAAGGCCGGCACACGCTACAATCAGTCGGCGGGAATCGTATCGTTCGCCGACGGAGAGACGGTCAAGATCATCTTGCTGAAGTTCATCAACAACCTCACCGCCGATCCGAACGAGGTGTTCACCGTCGTCCTGAGCGATCCGACCGGCGGCGCGGTGGTCGGCACACCGGGCACCGTCACCATCACGATTCTCGATAACGACGGCGGCGGCGGGAATACCACCACGACGTCCCCCTCATCCTCTCCCTCGAGTGCCGGGCCGAGCGCAGCTGGCGGGACCATCACGTTCGGTGCATGGGCGTACGCGCTCGACGAGAGCGCTGGCGCGGCCTCGATCACCGTCCTGCGGAAGGGTAACACTGCCAGTGCTGTGACGGTCGAGTACGCCACCAGCCAGGGCACCGCGACGACAGGCCTCAATTACACCGATACCAAGGGGACGCTCAGCTTCGCCGCCGGCGAGACGAGCAAGTCGTTCTCCGTCACGATGCTCGATAACGGAACGATCGACGGCAACAAGAACCTCACGGTCAAGCTCAGCAACCCAACGGGCGGCGCGGTGCTGGAGGACCCCAGTTCCGTCCAGCTCACCGTCGTCGATGACGAGGTGAACAAGAGCGGGACAGGATCGGTGATGTTCTCCGACGCGACGTACACCGTGTACCAGAAGACCGGCGGCAGCACCGCGACCGTCACGGTCTACCGGCGTGCCGGATACAGAGGCACCGTCGCGGTCAACTACGCGACGAGCGACAGCACCGCCATCGCGGGTGTCGACTACACCTCCACGTCCGGCACCCTCACCTTCGCCGATGGCGAAGCGAACAAGACCTTCACCGTGCCGATCATCGCCGGCAAGTTCGTCGGCGCTAAGCGCGTCAACCTGACGCTCAGCGCTGTGACCGGCCTGGCCGTTCTCGGTGCGCAGTCCACGGCGGCGGTGAATATTCAGGGGGAATAGGAGAGACTCTCTCCCCCGCCGAGTCCTCCTTAATGCGCATCTCCGATCTCCATCTTGCGGCTTCCAAGCGCGGCATCGCGGCGGTGACTCTCGAGCGACGCGCCGGCTCGCAGCGGACGTCCGGAGCGCATCTCGATCGGTGTCGGCGGGAACTTGCCGAGTACTTGAGCGGCGATCGGACGCGATTCACCGCTCCCCTCGATCTCGCGGGGACAGCGTTTCAGAGGACGGTCTGGTCTGCTCTTGCGTCCGTTCCCTACGGCTCGACCATGACGTACGGCGAACTTGCGCGGAAGATTGGGCGACCGAGCGCTGTCCGCGCCGTCGCGTCAGCCGTCGCGCGCAATCCCATCGGCATCATCATTCCCTGTCACCGGATCGTCCCCGCCTACGCCCTACGGGCTTCCCCCTTCGCCTCTCGGGCTTCGAGGGACAGGTCGGCGGGCAGGCCGGCCTCCCGCAGAGTCGGGAAGTACGCGTGGGGATCAACAAAGAAGAAGTGGCTACTGAAGCATGAGCGTTCCTCGTACGCTCCGCTGCGGCGGAGCTACTCGGAATGACAAGCGTCGTGCAATACAGAAGCGCCTCGCTACGCTCCGCAGCGGGCTTGAACGTTCCTCGTACGCTCCGCTGCGGCGGAGCTACTCGGAATGACAAGCGTCGTGCAATACAGAAGCGCCTCGCTACGCTCCGCAGCGGGCTTGAACGTTCCTCGTACGCTCCGCTGCGGCGGAGCTACTCGGAATGACAAGCGTCGTGCAATACAGAAGCGCCTCGCTACGCTCCGC
>CAZLYW010000027.1:4111-14251 GCA_964563915.1 uncultured Candidatus Peribacteria bacterium
AGCTACTCGGAATGACAAGCGTCGTGCAATACAGAAGCGCCTCGCTACGCTCCGCGTTCCACGCGGAGCTACTCGGCGCCCGAGTAGAAAACTGTGAAGCAGTTTTCGTACGAGGGGCATACGAGGAACTGCCGTCGCCTCACCGTCCGAAACGGATCGCGGTAGTAGATCGGCTGCGGTGGGAACGCGCGCGTGCCGTAGCGGTTCTCGTAGACGTACATGCCATTGTCGAGCACGCGGATGACGTTGCCGTAGTACCCCGCATCGAGCACTGCGACAGAGGTCCTGTCGACGCTACTTCCTGCCTGCACCGTGAGCGCGATCGGGGAGCCGATCGGCGCATTGGAGCGCACGCGGACGCGCATGGTGAACGAGCGGCTCGACCAGGCGGGGATCCGCAGAGCGTCCCAGCGAATCAGGTCTCCATCCGCGAATCCGCCG
Source organism: uncultured Candidatus Peribacteria bacterium (assembly GCA_964563915.1). GTDB lineage: Bacteria > Patescibacteriota > Gracilibacteria > Peribacterales > Peribacteraceae > JABFSS01. The sequence goes on from CAZLYW010000027.1 coordinate 4,553, forward strand.
TACGTGGCATTCTCGAAGACGACGTTCTCGTCGGGGTACGCGCGGACGTTCACCGTGCGCACCTGACTGTCGGCGTTACGGACGTAGAGGGTGTAGGTGAGGAGCGCGCCGAGCGGGACGGGATTGGGAGTCGCGCGGACGCGCACCGTTACGTGGCCCGTGCAGTCGACCCTCGAGTTGTTGCATCGCATCACCGTTGATTGTCGTACCGCAGCGAATGACGTGTCGTGCCAATACGGTGTGGTGCCGAGGTAGACGGGCTTCGCATACAGCCTGTAGCCCTCATCGTAGTAACTCCAGTCTGCGCACTCGCCAGCGTCATTCCATCGATTGCACTGGAAGCCGGGGGAACTCCGGTACTGGAGTAAGACATCTCGTGCTGACGCCAGGCAGGGGACTACGGTAAGACCGATCATGCATAGTACTGTCGCGACGACGCGGAGACAGCGAGTCAGTGGACAGAAAATCATATTGGTGATGCTATGCTGTATGAATGTCACCTGTCAATCGTTCTGTCAATCGCGGAACGCAAAAGAAGGGTACAATCGGTGTGGTTTTCCTCTTCTCCTTCCCCCCCCTTCTATGTCCTGCGGATCCTACTGCGGCGGCACGTGCGGCGGCTGCAAAGCCATCGTCGCCATTGTCGCCCTCCTCACCACGGCGACCACCGTCGCGGCCACCATCGGCGTCTACGTCACCCACATGACTCCCGAAGGGTGGATGTTCGGGACGCTCAACAGTTCCATCGCGATCCTCGCATTCCTCGCCTCGGTCATGTGTTGGCTCAAGCTCGTCAAGAAGCTCTGCCCCTGCGGAAAGAGCGGTGGCGGATGCTCGGGGTGTGGAACGAGTCCGTGTTCGTGTAGATAAGACAAGCAAGGAAATCGGGGAAATCCAGGATCAGATCCTTGGTTTCTTCGATTTCCTCGATCGCATTTTTTTCGCTACACTCCGGCATCCATAGTACGCTCGCCGGAGTTTATCCTGAGCCGCAGCGAAGGAGGCGAGCAACTCGGGACGATGTCCTATGTCTATCCGCAACATTGCCATTATTGCTCACGTCGATCACGGCAAGACGACGCTCGTCGATGCGCTGCTCAAGCAGGGCGGGGCGTTCGGGGAACACGAGCAGGAGAAGGTCGGGGAGTTGATCATGGATACCAACGCGCAGGAGAAGGAGCGCGGCATCACGATCTACGCGAAAAACTGCTCGATCCAGTACAAGGATTGCCGCATCAACATCGTCGATACGCCCGGGCATGCCGACTTCGGCAGCGAAGTCGAACGGGTACTGCGGACAGTCGACTGCGTCCTGCTGGTGGTCGATGCACAGGAAGGGCCGATGCCGCAGACAAAATTTGTACTGAAAAAGTCTCTTGAGTTAGGGCTGAAGCCGATTGTTGTCATCAATAAAATTGATAAGCCAGCCTCTCGATCGATGGCAGTTGTCGACGAAGTCTTCGACCTCTTCGTCGCGCTGAAGGCCAGTGACGCGCAGCTCGACTTCCCGTACATTTTTGCGATTGCGCGGGAGGGGGTGGCGAAGCGCAAGCTCACGGATGCTTCGAGCGACCTCACCCCACTCTTCGATCTCATCATGACAGACGTCCCGGAGGCATCACAGCGGCTGGACGTGCCATTTCGCATGCAGCCGTCCAGTCTGGACTACGATAACTACGTCGGCCGGCTCGCCATTGGACGCGTGTACGAGGGCGTCGTGAAGGTCGGGCAGAACGTGTTCATCAAGAAGACTAATGGTTCGTCAGGCTCGCCACTCCTGCGGCCCGGCAAGATCAGCAAGATCCTCGGCCACCGCGGACTCAAGAAGATCGACATCGACGAAGCCGTCGCCGGCGACATCGTCACGATCGCAGGTATCCCCGATATCTACGTCGGCGAGACGATCACCACCGACGAAAACAGTGAGCCCCTCCCGGCTCTCACCATCGATCCGCCGACGATTTCGATGGAATTCCTCGTGAACAATTCCCCCTTCGCCGGACGCGAGGGCGATCTTGTGACGACCCGTCACATCAAAGCCCGCCTTGAGCGCGAGAAGGAGACGAACGTCGGGCTGCACGTCGAAGAGATCCCGAATTCCGATATCTATAAAGTGAGCGGTCGCGGAGAGCTCCATTTATCCGTATTGATCGAGGATATGCGCAGAGAAGGATTTGAACTACAAGTTTCGCGTCCGGAAGTCATTTTCCGAGAGGTCAAAGACCAGCGCGGGTCTTCGACCCGCGAGGAGCCGATCGAGCAAGCGATTGTTGACGTGCCGGAAGAGTTCACGGGAACTGTTATCGATATGCTCGCGAGAAGGAAAGGGGAGATGGTCGATATGACCCTTCGTCCCTTCGGCTACGCTCACGGCAGGCAGGCTCAGGGTTCCACAGCGCACGCGGGTGCTCAGGCGAGAATGGAGTTCAAAGTCCCGACGCGCGGCCTGCTCGGTCTGCGCGGTGACTTCATCATCGAGACGCGAGGGGAGGGGATCCTGACACACTCCTTCATCGGCTACGAACCATACAAGGGCGATCTCCCCGGACGCACGCGCGGCTCCATGATTTCGATGATGACCGGCAAGACCGTCGCCTTCGGTCTGTGGGGTTTGCAAGAACGCGGCGAACTTTTCGTCGTCCCAGGCACCGACGTCTACGAGGGCATGATCGTCGGTGAGAGTAGTAAGAACGAGGATATGACCGTGAACCCCGGCAAGGAGAAGAAGCTCACGAACATGCGCGCCTCGGGCAGCGACGAAGCGATCAACCTGACGCCCGTCACCCCCATGACCCTCGAGCAGGCACTGGAGTACATCGCGGATGACGAACTCGTCGAAGTGACACCGAGGAACATCCGGCTACGGAAGAAGCTCTTGAAAGAGCACGAGAGGAAGAGGCAGAAATAAAGTAGCCAAACAAAAGTAGCCAAACTTCGCGAATCCTTCTCCCACCGCCCTTCGACCGCGCTCAGGGCAGGCAGTGGGAGAAGGGCAGGGATGAGGGCGCTCCTGCCCGTCGCAGTGTGCTATCCTCTTCCGCTATGGCTCTGCAAACGGGAGTCACCAAACGTAAGATCGTGACCGTCGAACGCGCACGGCGTCTCCGAAAAGCGCAGACCGTCACGGAGATGCTACTCTGGAGAGAGCTCCGTGACCGTCGTCTCCAGAATCTCAAGTTCCGCCGTCAGGTTCCCATCGGACCGTTCATCGTAGATTTCTACTGCGCGGAAAAGAAACTCATCATCGAACTCGATGGTTTCGTGCATGAAGATCAGGAAGTACAAATCCAAGATCATCGCAGAGAGCGATTCATCAGAGACAATGGGTACAGAGTTCTCCGGTTCACGAATGATGAGGCGAATGATGACATGGAGAAGGTGCTCCGGACGATCAGGACTGTCTGTTCAGAGCGATGACCTTCTGCTCAGCGAACCCTCAACCCTACCCTTCTCCCTCTGCGGAGGGAGAAGGTCTCGTTAAGCTTGCCCCTCTGCGGTGGGAGAGGGTTCCGCGAAGTATTCACACTATAAAAAAATTGTGGTATAATAACAAAGAAGACAAACCATCCTATGGTTCGACCATCCTCATTACTTCAGCCCCCCTACCGCGTTCTCCTGATGAACCTCGGCTATGCGACCGGACTCGACGGCTCGCTCTGGGGCTACCTGACGCAGTGGTACCGCTACCTCTACACGCCGCGGTGGATCATCCGCTCGGTCCGTCGTTCCCTCTACGGTCTCCTCAACCGGGAGCATCCGGATCTCTGCTGCTTCGTCGAGATTCACCACAAGCACGGATTCGTCCCGCACCCGCATGCATATCGTTCCCACATCAACAACAAGTACGGCCGCTTCAGTCTCCTCCGTCACCTCCCGTTCTTCCGCGATAATTGCAACGGGTTCTTCAGTCATCAAGCGTTACATTTTCACAAGCGGTATTTCCAGAACGGCACGAAGAAACTCGTCTATGATATTGATCTCGGGAATGGCCTCTCTCTTCTTCTCGTCCACTTCTCGCTGCGGCGAGACACGCGGCGCCGTCAGTGCATGGAACTGCGATCGATGCTCAACGGACGCAACAATGCGATCGTCTGCGGCGACTTCAACATCTTCCGCGGGACGCGGGAACTCCGTGCTCTGGCGGAATCCTGTGGGCTCAGGATCGTCGATGCACGCCATCCGACGTTCCCTGCTGCGCACCCGCGCAAGGCACTCGATCTGTTCCTCTGTCCGAAGGCGCTGAGCTCTGTCTCTGCACACGTGATGGAGGAGGTGAAGGTGTCAGACCATTTGCCCGTCATGTTGGAAGTGGGAGTGTAAGGTGACCATTTTGCACCGTTTTAACGAAACTTGACTTATATCATTATAGGTGTTAATTTGCTCTGCCTTTCTCTCATCCATTCATGAGATATTTGGCTTTTGTCAGGGCTCTTCTCATTGTCATGGCTGTGCTCTCCGTGTCCGTCCCGATGGCCTCCGCGCAGGAACCCTATCCCTATTTCCGTCGGACAGGAGACATCCCGGTGACAGTGTCGTCCACGGTCGCAGAGGCGATCTCCAGCGAACCCAAAGTGGGCGTCCACCTGACCGCCGACCGCAGCGAAGCGAATCCCGGCGACGATGTCCGGTACTGGATCAAGGTCGTGAACCTCTACAACCGCGATCTCCCGAACTGGAAGATCGCCTTCTTCTTCGACCCGAATCAGATGCAGATCCGGGAATCGAGCGGCGGCCGTCTTGAGGGCGACCACGTCACCTTCAACGTCTCTGCGTCGCGGTCCGGGCAGGAGCAGAGCTTCAGCGTCCGCATCCACCTCTACCGCAAGCTCGCGCCCGGCGAAGTCGCCCGTACCTATGCATCGATGATCTGGGACGGCACCATCAGTCCTGCCTGCTCCAAGCACGAACTCCGCATCATCGAGCGTCCGCCTGTCACGGGCGCCGGGGACGGGGTCGACCCGGTCGAAGATCTGCGTGCATTCCTCCGCCCAGCCTCCGCGCTACGCGCTACGGCCGGCAGGCCGGTGAGTGCAGCAGCAAAGGGATCGCCGATGCCGTTCATACTATGGGCAGCTATCGGGATTGCGGGGGTTGCGATCGGCGGACGGATGGGCAAAAGGTTCGTGTGAGGGTGTCTTACAGCGTGAAACACGCATATTCTGTTGACCTGTCAAGTGCTGGGGGCGACAATGCGCTGGATCTTCCCCCGTACATTATGTCGCATACTCGCTCTTCCCTCGTCCGCGCATTGGCGCGGTTCAGTCTCGGTGTGCTCGCTCTGCACATCATCTTCGGTTCGCTTGCATCGGCGTTGCCGGTATGGATTCCCGTGGTGGAGGCAGAGCATGCGGATCTTGATGGCGATGGCATTCCCGATGAGGTGGATAACTGCCCATCTGCGGCCAATGCCGATCAGGCGGACGCCGACGTCGATGGTATTGGAGACGCCTGCGATCTAGCGCCCCACGGGGATATTCCGCCGGGTGATGATTCCTTCGAGACGCCGGCGGGGATGACACAGTTTTCGTTCGTGGAAACGCCGCTTCCCCCGGACTTCTTCGGCCCGGGTTCTGCCCCCTTCGACGGTGTCGTGCATCTCTGCGGTGGTCCAGAGAATCCATCGCAAGGCTCCACAGATACCACGATGCGCAGGCTTCAGTCGCTCAACTTCGGCGGAGATCCTGCGCAGGGAACGGTTCCGATCGAGCTCGTGCAACTCAACCTCGTGAGCTGCGCGCCCATCACGGTCACCATCAACAGCCAACCGACACTGTGGGACGTGCGGGTGAACCTGTCGGATACCGCGCCGCCGCCCGGATCGATGACGGTCCGCAAGACCCATCCGAACGGTGGCACCTTCGATTCCCAATTCAACGTCGTCCCGAGGTTCACGTTCACCCAGGTCGGGGGGAACGGCGGTGGTGACCCGCTCCCGCCGCCGGTCTTCGACGGTGGCCTCCGCACCGGCGACGGCCTCATTGGCACTCCGCAGATCTTCTCCTACCAGTTCCAGGCCAGTGATGTGCCGTGGGTCTTCACCAACCTGGATGGCACGTGTCCGGGAGGGGGCTTGCATGACGAGAATTCACACTTCTGCAGCAGCACGGATGTGAACGGCCGCGTGAAGACGATGGCGACGAGTGGGAATTCTCTGCACGCCTACCAGCCGGCCCGGGTGCTCAGCAGAATCTCGGTGACGCTCGACAAGACGAGCCAGGGTGGCGGCGGCACCTTTGACTTCGATCTCCGTCCGCTCTACCTCCCGCTCTACGTCGGGGCCGTGAGCCAGCCGATGGCGACGATGACGACGAATGCCGGTAACGATTTCCGCGTCGACAGCTTCTTCGACGTCTTCGTCGACCTCGACGGCTTTACGGGACTCGAGGTCAGGGAGCGCACACCACTGGGCTGGCAGGTCAATGATGGTGGAATCTGCACCTTCGACAGCATTCACCCAAGCAGCGAGCCGCTCACCTGCCCATTCGTGAACAAGAAGTTCGGGACGATCATCATCGAGAAAGTGACGGATCCGCCGGGTGACCCGCAAACGTTCACCTTCATGGGTGACGTCGGCGGCACGCTCGCCGATACTGAGACAGCTTCCCAGGATGTTCCGCCGGGAATCTACACCTCCACGGAGGCCGAGCAGTTGGGGTGGGATCTCACAAGTCTGACCTGTGATGATACCGACAGCACCGGGAATGTGGGGACACGCACGGCGACGTTCAACGTTGCCCCAGGAGAAATCGTGACCTGCATCTTCGAGAACACGCTCAACACAGGACCGGGCAAGCTCATCGTGATTAAGAGAATCATCAATGACAATGGTGGGGCGCGCAGACCGGATCAGTTCACGCTCACGGTGACCGGGACGAACGCCACTCCCACAGCATTCCAAGGATCATCCGTGGGGACAGAAGTCACTCTCGATGCAGGTTCGTATACTGTGAGTGAAGAGCCCCCCCGCGGCTACGTACCGTCGTTCTCTGAAGATTGCAGCGGGACCGTCGCTCCGGGCGAGACAAAAACCTGCGTCGTCACGAACGACGACCAGCCGGGGAAGCTGATCGTCATCAAGCACGTCATCAATAACAATGGCGGTACGAGGTCGGCAGCGGACTTCACGATGAACGTTGCCGGACCGAGCGCCTCGCCTTCCTCCTTCGCGGGGAGTGAAGCGGGGACCGAAGTCACCCTCAACGCCGGCGCGTACAACGTGACGGAGACCGGGCCGGGCGGATACCAGGCGCACATCCCTGGCGCCTGCAGAGGGAAGATCGCGGTCGGCCAGGTGAAGACCTGCCGTATCACGAATAATGACGTGAGGCCTCCCAGGAGATGAACCCTCACCCGACGCGCCCGAGGAAAAGCGGCTTCCGTTGCTTCACAACGCCGCTTTTCTTGAATACAGAATTTCCCCATAGAGAGCTTGAAAGGGGTGGAGGCCGGGGGTATCATCGTTCGGCTTTCCACCATCCGCTATGCGTCGAGTCACCGTTGTTCTTGCGTGTCTTTCGATTCTCCTGCTGCCGCTCCTTGCGCATGCCACGCATTCGTGGGGCGGATACCACTGGGCGCGGACAGCGAATCCCTTCACATTGAAGTTGGGAGATAATGTTTCGGGCGTCTGGGACACCCATCTCGCTACCACTTCCAGTGATTGGAGCGCCAGTTCCGTCCTCGATACCAGTATCGTTGCTGGACAGGGAGGGAGGAACTGCCGCGCAACCGCTGGACGCGTCGAAGTCTGCAACAGGAAGTACGGGAATAACGGCTGGTTGGGTCTCGCGCAGATCTGGATCAACGGTGCCGGTCACATCACCCAGGGGCTCGCCAAGATGAACGATACATACTTCAATACTTCCACGTACAACACGTCTGCATGGCGGAATCTCGTCATGTGCCAGGAAGTCGCGCACACGTTCGGGCTCGACCATCAGGACGAGAGTTTCAGCAACGCGAATCTTGGAACCTGCATGGACTACACCAATGACCCCGACGGGCCGCCAACCAACGAGCATCCGAATGCGCACGACTATGAGCAGTTGGAGGCGATCTACGCCCACCTGGATAGCTCGACGACACTGAGCGCCGGCGTTCCTGGATCGTCGAACGGACAAGACGTCGATGAGCCGCACCAGTGGGGCAAGGTCGTGAAGAAGGACAAGAGAGGCCGTCCATCACTCCTCGAACGCGACCTCGGCAAGGGGGACAAGGTCTTCACGTTCGTCGTGTGGGCGGAGTAGTCCCTCGTACGCTCGTTGCTCCGCAACGAGCTACTCGGGATGAAAAATGTTTTGAGAGAGTAACGCCTCGTTACGCTCGGCGCTCCATGCCGAGCTACTCGGCGGACCTATAAAGATTGATTGCCCGAGTAGCCCACGGCGGAGCCGCGGGCGTGTCGAGGGCGTTGTATTAACCTGCTTTGTCATCCCGAGTAGTTCGCGCTGGAAGCGCGAACGTACGAGGGGCCAACGTTGCGTACAGATTGTTGCGCATTTTACATCGTTTATGTTGAAGCCTGCGAAATCGTATTCCGCTTTGCTTGCGCTGATGCCCTGCTGGAAACTTTTTCTTTGAAAATAATCTCAACGCTTCCAAGTCTCCTCGAATCAGTGCCTCTCTCTTTTTCTTGCTCCAGTCCTTGATCACTTTCTCACAATGAATTGCATCTCGTATATTCCGAAATACTTCTGAATACACCAGTTTCACGGGCCTCAATTCAAACGTATAACACTTCGTGTTCATACCCGAAGTATGTTCTTCCAGTCTCCTCGGAAGATTATTCGTCACCCCCGTGTAGTACCTCTCATCCGCGCACTTCAAGATGTAGACGAAGTATTCCTTTCTCATGCGTTCACGCTATGACGTGATGCACTGCGTTTATAGATGCCTCTTCCCATTTCACTTTTTGAAATCCAGAGAATTCATTTACAGTAAGGCAAAATCAGGCGTTCCACAGGGTCGTGGAACACTCCCGTTGAAACCCCTATTCTGTGCTCCCATGCGCTCCCGCCTTCCGCTCGTCCTTGCCGGTCTCCTCCTCGCCTCCTGCTCCTCCGTGGAAGCGGTGGTATCGGGTGATGATGAAGGGGAGATGACGGGCACGTTCTCTGGTGATGTCTCCACGGTCCTCTTCGTCGAACCGTCCGGTGTGAAACAGGAGTACGGTGCATTCAAAGGAAAACTGAAAACGACAGGCTCCCGCGGCAAGCGTGATCTCTACACGGAATATGTTCCCATCATCGGCGCCAACGGCGTACTCGCGGGCATCGAAGAACTCTGGCCGAAGTGCCATACCCAGGGGCATGACCTGGGCAAGGTCATCTACGAAAAGACCAAGGACGTCGGCGTCAGCCTCCGCGTCTGCCGCGACGGCTGCTACTCCGGCTGCATGCATGGCGTCCTCATGGAAGCGTTCGCGGGAGCGCGCGCAGGCGCGGACGTCGATCCCGAACAGCACGTGGATATCGATCTGGTGAAGTCGACGATGGACCGCATCTGCGCGGACGATACCATGACTGCTGCCTATTCGCCGGGCGACTGCGCCCATGCCGTCGGTCATGCGATGATGGTGCTTGCGGAGTACGTCGTTCCGACTGCCATCGCCTACTGCGACGAGTTCTCAGAAGACCACATGCGTTACTACTGTGCAACAGGCTCGTACATGGAGTACGTCACCGAGCGCGATCGCGAGGA
>CAZLYW010000028.1:0-14239 GCA_964563915.1 uncultured Candidatus Peribacteria bacterium
CCTATGGACCATCGTTCTGGAGATCTCCGTCCTCATGGCGCAGTTCCCGAGCAAGGAGATCGCCGAGCAGAGTTTCCGTTTCCGCACGCTGGGCCTGGGCTTCGCCAACCTCGGCGCGATGCTGATGCAGATGGGCATCCCGTACGATTCACCCAAGGGGCGGGCGATCTGTGGCGCGATCACGGCGATCATGACAGGGGAGAGCTACGCGTCCTCGGCCGACATGGCGCAGTTCCTCGGCGCTTTCCCAGGCTTCCAACGAAACCGCGAACACATGTTGCGCGTCATGCGCAATCACCGCCGCGCGGCCTACAACGCCCCGACGCGCGAGTACGAGCATCTCCACGTTCCTCCCGTCGGCATCCAGTCCCAGGACACTCCCCCCGACCTCCTCCACGCCGCGAAGGAAGCCTGGGACCGCGCGCTCGCGAAGGGCGAGAAGTATGGCTACCGCAACGCCCAAGTGACCGTCATCGCCCCCACGGGCACGATCGGTCTCCTCATGGACTGTGACACAACCGGCGTCGAGCCCGACTTCGCGCTCGTGAAGTTCAAGAAGCTCGCCGGCGGTGGCTACATGAAGATCGCCAACCAGTCCGTCAAGCCAGCGCTCGATGCGCTCGGCTACGACGAGCGGCAGGTACAGGACATCATGAAGTACGTCATGGGCACGCTGAGCCTCGAGGGCGCGCCGCACATCAACCGTCAGAGCCTCAAACAGAAGGGGTTCACCGACGAGGACATCGCGAGCGTCGAGAAGAATCTCCCGCAGATTTTCGAACTCGCCTTCGCCTTCAACAAATGGACTCTCGGCGAGAAAACACTCGAACGCCTGGGCTTCACAGCCGAACAAACGTCCGACTTCAACTTCAACGTCCTCCGGGGTCTGGGATTCACGCCCGAGCAGATCGAGGAGGCGAACGTGATGATCTGCGGCCACATGACGGTCGAAGGCGCGCCGCACCTGAGGCCCGAGCACCTCCCCGCCTTCGACTGTGCCAACACGTGCGGCAAGATCGGCCGACGCTCCATCTCGGCCGAAGGACACATCCGCATGATGGCGGGATCGCAGTCCTTCATCAGCGGCGCGATCAGCAAGACCATCAACCTGCCGGCGGAGGCGACGGTCGAGGACGTCAAGAATGCGTACCTCCTCAGCTGGAAGCTGGGGGTCAAGGCGAATGCTCTGTACAGAGATGGTTCTAAATTGAGCCAGGCGCTCAGTAATAAATCCGATTCTCAAACCAGCGCAGATCTTCGATCTGCGGAGGTCAACACCGTCGAGAGGATCGTCATCAAAGAGGTTCCGCGCCGTCGGAAGCTGCCCGACGAGCGCTTGGCGATCGCGCACAAGTTCAGCATCGCCGGGCACGAGGGGTACATCCACGTCGGCATGTACGAGGACGGCGCTCCCGGTGAGATCTTCATCAAGATGAGCAAAGAGGGGAGCACGCTCAGCGGTGTCATGGACACACTCGCGATCAGCCTCAGCATGAACTTCCAGTACGGCGTGCCGCTCGAGAGCCTCTGCGAGAAGCTCGTGGGAACGCGGTTCGAGCCGATGGGGATGACGGCAAACAAGGAAATCCCCATCGTCCGCTCCGTAATGGACTACCTCGGCCGCTGGCTTGCGCTCAAGTTCCTGTCCAAGGACAAGGCGAAGAAGTTCCACAACGGCGATCTGGTCGACCAGGCGTACGCCGTCGGCAGCAAGAGCAAGGAGGCCTTCGCGATGAAACTCCCTGTCGTAGATGAGGGCGCGCAAGTGGCGTCCGATTTCCAGCCTGCGTTGATGCACGAAAACGTTATGGCCCAGCGCGTCGAAGAGAAAACCCAGCGCGAAATGGCCGACGGCATCACCGCAATCGAGACCGGCAGCGGGAAAATGGCACAAGCGAAGCTCCAGGGTTACACAGGGTCGATGTGCGGTGGGTGCGGGAGCTTCAAGATGAAGAGGAATGGGGCGTGTGAAGTCTGTTTGGATTGCGGCGCAACGTCCGGTTGTTCCTAACCGGTTGCGAGTTGCGAGTTGCGGGTTGCGTGGTTCCCGCAACTCGAAACCCGTAACTCGACACTCTATACTTCGCCCATGTCCGACTCCTTCCTCGACCATCTCCCTTCGATCGAGCGTAGGAAGCTCCGGAGGATGATGAGCCCCGAGGCGTATGAGCGCCTGCGGGAGAAGGTGAAGGGGCCGAAGGATCTGGAGAGGGAACTCAAGAGGGGCGAGCAGATGGCGGAGTTGAGCTTCGAGTTGCAGACGAATGAGCAGCTGCGGGAGAGGTTGAAGGGGCAAGCCGAGAAAGACATTCGTGAATACGGGGTTGAACGTGTCATTGATGCCACACCGTCTCCCGACGCCAAAAAATCGTTGGAACAGGGAAAATTCCTCCTCGCCGTCTCCAGCAACCCGCTGACGCACGACGATCAGCTCGTCGCGGTGCCCGAGGGGAATGTCCAAGAGAAGATTCCGTTGAAGATGACGTTCAGCGATCGGTACGTGGCGCAGTTTTTGCAGAGCGCGTCGCCGACGACGAGGCTGCAGGATTTGTCGAAGCGGAGTCAGAAGAGGCACGATGCATAGGACTTGATTACTGAAGAAAAAACAACAAACACGCCGCGGCCACTACTTCCGCTTCCACTTCTCCGCTCACGCTCCCGAGCTTCCCGTTTCCTTTGCCGTAACACTCGCCGTTCTTGACACTCCCGAGAGCGTTGCCCTCTGGATGCAGGATCACCGTACTCCCATCACGTTCCGTGACGCTGCCGATGTTCTTACCCGCATCGTCCCGGATGACGTTGCCGCGCACCCGACCGCGGACGTCGCCGCGCGTATTCAGGATCGTGGCGATCTTCATGCCCTGCACGTCGATCGTGCCGACAATGCGGTCGCTGCTGTTCCGGATTTCGAGCGCGTTCCCAGCGCACGACGTGAGAAGAAGGAGACCGAGGACAGAGAGCGGGAGGAGGAAGCGGTGCATACGGGATGAGATCTTGACGGAGCGTTACGCAGATTGCAAGAGTTGATCCCATGCATCGTCGTCCGCACGTTTGTTCGGGATCGTCTTTCCGCATGTTTCGCATGTGTGCAGAACCATCCAGCCTTTCTTCCCACGTTGATCAAATGCCACCGGCCGCATCATCCCTCCGCAGCGGGAAGCCCGGTCTCCCGGTCCCTGATCATCGACGTGCTTACTCCAGAGGCAGTGGGGGCAGTGATTTCTATATGTACCGCGGAGGAGGGGAGTCACTGATGCTCCGCAGTGTCCGCAGATGAACGGTTCTTCGCGGGCGATGAACGTCATAAACAAACGAAGGAAACGAAGTAATCGAGGCAAACGAGGACCTGTCCTGAGCGCAGACGAAGGATCCTCGTTTTCTTCGTTTTCATTGTTTGCTTCGATTGCTTCATACATTGAATCGGAAGTGCATCACATCACCGTCTTGGACAATGTATGCTCGCCCTTCCTGCCGCATCTTCCCCGCTTCTTTGGCTTTCAATTCTGATTCATAGTGAACAAAATCCTTATACGAGATTGTCTCGGCGCAGATGAAACCCTTCTCGAAATCGGTGTGGATCACTCCTGCGGCCTGCGGTGCGGTCCATCCACGGTGAATCGTCCATGCCCGCACTTCCTGCGGCCCCGCGGTGAAGTAGGTGACAAAGCCGAGGAGGTGATAGGCGGCACGGATGAGACGGTCCAATCCCGATGACTCCACGCCGAGGTCTTTCAAAAAAGTCTTCGCTTCGTCAGGGGTGAGATCTTGCAGGTCCTCTTCGATCTTGGCGGAGATGATGACGAGTTCGGTCTCCCCTCCAGTTACCCCCTCCCCTCGGCCCCCTCCCCCCTGCGGGGGAGAGGGGGGGAGAAGCAAGCGCGTACGGGCTTCCTCCGGAGTGAGTGACTTCATCTGCTCCTCCGATGCGTTCACTGCGAAGATCACCGGCTTGAGCGTCATGAGCTGCATCTGATCGGCGAGCGGACGTTCATCCTTGTCGAAGGGGATTGATGATGCTGGTTGTCCTTGCTCCAAGACGGTTTTGATCTTCTCCGCGAGCGCGAGTTCCGTCTTCGCGTCTTTGTTCCCAGTCCGTGCCGCTCCCTGCACGCGATCAATACGCTTCTTGATCGTGTCGAGATCGGCGAGGGCGAGCTCGGTGTCGATGGTTTCACGGTCCCGTTTGGGATCGACGGTCCCTTCGACGTGGATCACGTCACCAGGGAAGATTCTCACGACATGGCAGATCGCATCGACTTCGCGGATGTGACTCAAGAACTTGTTGCCGAGTCCCTCGCCGGCGCTTGCGCCTTTGACCAATCCAGCGATGTCGACGAATTCCACGGCGGCGGGGATCACCTTCTTCGGTTGCACGAGGCTGGCAAGGACGTTCAGCCGTTCATCGGGGACTGCCACGATGCCGACGTTCGGATCGATGGTGCAGAAGGGGTAGTTCGCGGCTTGGGCGCCACGGCTCCGGGTGAGCGCATTGAACAGAGTGGATTTCCCGACGTTCGGCAGTCCTACAATTCCTATTCTTAGCGGCATAGAGATATTTCACGGGAAGAGAGAAGGCCGGATGCGAAGAGGCATACAAGGTCTACAGTGTTGCCCAAAAAAAGGCCATTTGGAAGCTTTCTCGTGGTTATTGACAAAAATATAAATTATGTTTAATATGCTTCCTTTTCTTATGCGCTCGCGCCTCCTCGCGTCCGGCATTCTCGTCGTCCTCGTCTGTTCGCTCCTCCCGGCGCAGCCGGTGAAGGCAGCGAATGATGCGCTCATCACGCGCGGAGAAGTCTTGAAAATCCTCCTCGACGGACGCGACGACGGGCGCAAGCGCGTCGAGTGGGAGCGCGAACATCTCTCGAAGCTGCCGCTCTTCACCGATGTTTCGCGCGGCGACGAGATCGCGCCGTACGCGGAGGCGGCCTTCGCACTACGCATCACGTCCGGCTTCTCCGATCGGACGCTGCGTCCCGACAATTCCATCCCCGCCGAAGAAGTCATCTCGCTGCTCATGCGCTCCTACAAGCAAGAGGGAGAGTCGGTGGACGGGGATACGGCGTGGTACGCGCCGTTCGTCCGCGGCGCGATCCGGCGGAACCTCATCGCCGATCCACGTTCGATGAAAGTTGGAGAGTCCCTCACGCGCGGACAATTCTTCGACATGGCGTACCGCATGGACGTCGTCGTCCGTGACAATCTCGCGGCATTTCCTGCATCCAGTCGGAGCATCGCGGACAATGCGGGCAGCGGAGCCGCCGCTGGGGCCGCGCAGAACGCTCCCCTGCAGCCGGGAGAGAGCGCACCCGTTCTCGTCGCCCGCCCGACGGACGATCAGGGGACGCTCGAGCAATTCCGGTCCGGGCGCGACTTCGCCATCACGATCCCGTCGCTCGACATCCATGACCTCCCGATCGCCCATCCTGAAGATCCGCAGAGCAAAGAGGGACTCCTCGCGCCGCTCCAGGGCGGCGTTGGTCACCTCTTCAGTTACCCCGGCCGCGGCGGCAAGATCATGGTCTACGGGCACTCGAGCGGCTACTCGTGGGACGTTTCGGAGTTCACGAAGATCTTCCGGCAGGTCAACCGCCTCAAGAAAGGTGACAGAGTCTACGTCACCTTCAACGGCAACCTCTACGAGTACTCTGTCACCGGTCAGCAGACCATTGCCTCGACGGACGCCAAGCCCTTCACCGGCGAGGGCGAGGAGCTGATCCTGTACACCTGCTGGCCGCCCAACTCCATCAAGAAGAGATTGATTGTTCGTGCTGTGCCGGTGGAAACCGTTGCAGTTCGGTAGGCAACCAAGGGAATCGAAGAAACCGAGGAAACCAAGGACCATCCCGGTTTGTTCCATGACCCTGTAGAACGTCTTTCTGACCGGAAATTTCTTCACTTAGTGTTGTGGCATCCATCGATTGATTATCCATGCCATCCGCGTTGATGTATCTGATGACATTCCCGCTCTCCGGCACGGGTTGTCTGGCCCCTTCCACTGGTTTTTTAGCGGTCACTGTATTCTTTAGCTGCTGCCTCACTTTTTCCAGCGTGGATTGGTATATCGCAGCTCCTCCCACAAGCAGCGCTGCCATGAGTGCAGGAAAAACGGTGAGCGCCCCTTTGGTACTGTTCAGCCACTCAGAAAAATCCTGAGGCTTCAGTTGTTCGCCTTTGCTGTGGTCCCGGGGAGAGACGGCGTTCTTCATATAGTGATTGTGGTACTGACCTTATGTATTCTGTCAACCGCATTTGACACACCTTGACACACCTTTAGTAGGTTTTCGTGATGCCCGGATGCCCAAGATCGCTCCGGCATGCGAAGAACTGCCACTCACGCCGTGTCCATGATCGGGAGCAGGGAGAGTTGAGGAGAAGAACGATGCAGGAGATCGGCGCATTGCCAATACCTAACTGGGATGCTCCGAGGTTGCGCATGTTCGCCGGCTTCGCGCCTATTGCAGACCTCGCACGCGGCGCTGTTGTACATCCGAAAGTTCAGGCTCTCATCGACAAAAATGATGACGAGGCAAAAGAGCAGATCCTTCGGATGCAGGAACAAGCGTATAAGCTTACGGCAAAGGAAAAGCATGCTGATGCGTTTGCCGCGGCATTCATGAAGGATAAACGGCTGAACCAGTGAGCACTCATTCCTCGTACGCTCGCTGCTCCGCAGCGAGCTACTCGGAATGACAAAGTGGTGATAAGAGGAACGCCTCGATACGCTCGGCGCGCCGCGCCGAGCTACTCGGCGTTCGCCGAGTAGAAAACGGCGAAGCCGTTTTCGTATCGAGGCGATTGTCCATAAAAATCCCTGTCATTCCGAGTAGAAAATTGCGGAGCAATTTTCGTACGAGGAACTACGCCCCAATCCGCCGGATAATCTCCCTATCGACGAATTCCTTCGCCCTCCCGTATTTGAGTCTAGAAAGTTGCTTGAACGCCTCCCCGGCCTTCGCGTCCTTCGCATAGGTCTTATCCTGCCAGGGCTTGGAGACTTCGATCGAGAACGGGCGACTGGGCTGCCCGTCGATGCTGAGCTTCATGATTCCCTTGAACGCTTCCACGTTGATCAGGTCCTGCTCAGTGAAGACCGGCGCCATTTCCTTGGCGCAGACTTCAGCATCCTGCGGACCGATCTTGTAGAAGATCATCGTGCCGACGTTGCCGAAGACCGCGCCCTTCAGGCTCACGGTGCCGCTGAGTTTGCTCTCCTTCTCGAGCTGGTCGAGGTACTGGTGTGCGAGGATTAATCCGAGGCGGTACTTCCGCGCTTCGGAGAGGATGGATTCGATCGACGGCGTGACGAAGTTCTGGAATTCATCAATGTAGAGGAAGAAGTCCTTCCGGGCCTTCGCGTCCTGCCGCTGCCGGCGCATCGCAGCGACCTGGATCTTACTCACGATAACGAGACCGAGGAGCGTAGAGTTGATGTCGCCGATGAGGCCCTTGGAGAGGTTCATGAGCAGAATCTTCCCCGTGTTCATGCAGTCGGCGACGTCGAACGCGCTCTTCGTCTGCCCGACGATGTTACGGATGAGGGTATTCGTCGTGAACTGACCGAACTTCGCGGCGAAGTAGGGGATCATCTCCTGCTTCTCGCGCTGGCCAGTCGCGGCCATCTGCTTCTCCCAGAACGAGCGGACAATGGGGTTCCTCACCTTCGCGACCTTGTACTTCATCCATTCGTCATCGGTGAAGAGTCGCACGAGATCCGTGATTGCGCCGCCCTCTTCTTCATCTTCCATCAGCGTCAGGCAGCCGTTGCGGAAGTAGTCCTGGATGCGGGGGCCGAAAATCTCCTCACCGAACATCTTCACCATCATGTTCATCGCGTCGAGTGCGATGAGGTCCTTCTCCTCCGGGGTCTTGCCCTCGAGGAGGTTGAGGCCCATCGGCCGTTCGGTGTCCGACGGATTGAAGTAGATGACGTCGTCGGCACGCGAGCGGGGAATGTAGGGCAGCAGATCCTCGATCAGAGAGCCGTGTGGGTCGACGACGCAGAGGCCGCGTCCCTCGTGGAAGTCCTGACGTGCCATGATCTGGATGATCGACGATTTTCCCGTGCCGGTTTGTCCGATGATGTAGAAGTGGCGGAACCGGTCTTCGTTCTTGATGAAAATTTTCCGCTTCTCACCGCGGAAGTGGTTGATGCCGAGCTCGAGCCCTTCGTCGGGAACGTTCTTGGGCGATGGCGCGAGCTTGAAGTTCTGCCACTTGATCGTCTCGACTTTGTTGTACTTGATGTTCGGCAGGTGCCAGAAGCTCGCAACTTCCGCTGTACCGAGAAGCAGTGTGCGGAACCGCAACCATTGGAGCAGCGACCGGCGCGGCGATCTGCGGATGAAGGCCGGAACGATGGACGTACGCGGCACCAGCTTGGGGTGCGCAATGTGGTTGCCCTGGATGCTGTTGAACTGGCTGAATGCGGCCGAGACCCCTTCGAGGAGCGTTTCCGCGCGCGCATGGGTCTGTGCGGAGGTCACGAGACGAATGACGCACGTGAATCCCGGATTGCTCGCTTTCTCGTCGAGTGCCTTGCTGTACTCCTCGGCCATCTGCGACACGCGCTCTCCCGTCGCCTGGTCTTCCTTCTTCAGGTCGTTCGCCTCCGCGCTGCCGGTCAGCATGTCGAATATCGCGCTCGCCCAGCTGGTGGGATTCCACCAGCGCATGCCGTAGTGCTTCTTTGGATTGATCATGCGTTTCGCCTCGTCCTCGATTTTGTGCTGCCAGCCTTGTTTGACGGGACGGAGGATGAACTGCACGGCGGCACCCTCCTCCATCGTCAATTTCGAGAACGCGTTCGTGATGGTATTGAGCGGATCACTCTTGAGGCTCTGGTAGGTTTTAAATGACGATTTCCACGATCGCGCCGGAACGAGCAGTTTGGCTGCCGTCACAGATTTGTCGGTGAAGATATCGTAATCCTCCACTTCGTCGATGATGGCATCCGGGTAGAACGACGTGACCTGCTTCTCGACGAGGTGCGCGATGATTCGCGGGCAGACGACGAAGAAGAGAATCTCCCTCGCGAGGGCCGCGTACTCCACCGAGAAGTACGGCTGCCCTTCGACGAAGCGGCTCCAGCTGTGGTTGTAGAGCCCGTGCAGCGATTGGAAGAGGTGGTCCATGACGCCGAGTACTTCGCGGAAATCGCTGCCGACCGTGAACTGCTCCGAGAGCACTTCCTTGTCTTCCTTGCTCTCTTTCTTCGGCATCTGGATCTGCAGGAAGACGAGTTCCCGTTCGCGGCGACAGTCCGTCCTGTACCGGAGGAACGCCAGGATTCCCAGCACTGCTGAGGCGAGTGCGGCGAGAACGGCGAGGAGCTGGAAGAGGAAGAGCATGGGAGACTGTGACGGCGGGTCTGCTCGGGTATCCTAGCAGTATACCATGCTGGACGTCCTCCCTCCACGCATCATTGACCTTTGGGGCCTCGCGACGCAGATCGGCTGGGATGTGTTCTGGCTTCTGGCCCTTGCCGCTGTGGTTCTCCTCTGCGTCGGACTCTTTCCGTACCTGCGGCATTGGCAGGCGCTGCTGAACCGCCGGGCGGTGCGGTCGCTGCTCCGCGGCAGCATGCTGTACGTTTTCGGAAAACGGGGGCAACGACGGGTGCACGGATGGCGGATGTTCTACCGGATGCGGGTCGAGATGATGCTGAGGAGCCGTACCCTCATCCGCGGCATCAGCCGCTTCCCGAAAGCAAAACTCTGGGTCGATCACGAGGCGTTCACACGCGCGAAAAAGCTGATCCGCAGCGCGCGCCACACGATCGCTATTCAGATGTTCATCTGGAAAGATGACCGCCTCGGGCGAGAGATGGCGCAGGTGCTCTGCGACGTCGCTGACCGGGGAGTCCGCGTGTCCGTCAGCAAGGAGGCCATCGGAGATGTCTTCGAATTCCACCGGGATTTCCTGGGGACCCGGGACATCGCCGATGGCGTCTGGAAGCGTTTTTGGAATCATCCACGCATTTCTATCATCCACGAGGCCCGCAACGATCACGCCAAAGTGTTCATCATCGATGATCGAATTCTGCTCCTCACGGGGATGAACATCGCCGACGAGTACCACGACGACTGGCACGATTACCTGGTCGAGTTGCGCGGGCGTTCCTTCGTGGAGCACTACCTCACCGACGGCGACGTCCCCGGCGCGGATGGGGAGGCCCGGCTCGTCATCAACACGGGGCACCGCAAGGAAATCCGTCCGACCGTCATGGACCTCCTCCGGAGCGCTTCGAGCTCGATCGTTGTGGAGCATTGCTACTTCTCCGATGACGCCGTTCTGGATCTCCTCATCCGTCGCAGTCACGAGGGAGTGCATGTTGTCGTCATCATTCCGCGTCAAGCTGGTGTGCACCAATTTGCCAATATGCAAGCCGTTGGGCGGCTCCTCTCGGAGGGCAACACGAAGCGGACAGCGGTGTTCCTCTACCCGCGCATGCTGCACGGGAAGATTCTCCTCGTGGACCGACGGAGAGTCTTCATCGGCTCGGCGAATCTGGTGACGTCGTCTCTCGATCAGATGGGGGAACTGAATGTTCTCCTGGAGGGACGGACCCACGTGGCGATCCGCAAACTGCGCGGTGTTCTTCGGGACGACATCCTCGAGAGCACTCCGGTGTCGAAGCCTCCGAGGTTTCAGTGGTTCTGGCGATGGTTGACGTGGCTAAAGCTTTAGCCATGGAGCGTCCGTTCTGCTATACTAAGAGGATTTCATGTCTCTCCATGCATACCGCATCCGGGTGCTCGCGATCGTGTCGCTGTTCCTGGTGATCGCCCTGACGTTCACGCTCAGGATGCACCTCACGGCCGCAGTCGGCTGCGTCGGCAAGGCGTACGGCACCCCTGGGTGTCCTCTGCGTCCGGCGTCGTCATCCGTGTCGGCATCGTCGAGCTCGCCTTCGGCCGGCTACTGCGGCAACGCGATCGTCGATGCAGGAGAGCAGTGCGACAAGGGGCGGTTCAACGGCAAGACCGACTGCAGCATCCGTTGCACAGTGCTCTCCTGCGGTGACGGTGTGGTGACCAAGGACATCGGAGAGGAATGCGATCCCGTGCGGGAAGAGATCTATGTTCAGGATACGAGTGGTAACTTGACGACCGAAATCCGCTTCGCCGATCCCCCCGCGTGCGGCTGGTACTGCCAACCCCCGATGTGCACCGAGGAGGGAACGTGCAGCGGCGGTTGTAAGCAGAAGTTCTTCGGCGAATGCTCTCAGAGCAGTGCACCGACATCCGCGGTCTCCGCCGCATCGGGCAGCACAGTATCCATTCCCTCATCGACCTCTGCATCATCCTCTGCGCTGGCCATTTCCTCATCGACCTCTACATCATCCTCTGCATTGTCTTCTTCCGTTCCCGTAGAGGTCTGCGGCGACGGGATCGTCCAGACGGGCGAGCAGTGCGACACGGGTGAGCGGAACTCCGACACGCAGCCCAATGCCTGTCGGACGGCGTGCACGGCTCCCTCTTGCGGTGACGGGGTCGTCGACAGAGGCGAGGAGTGCGACACCGGCAAGAAGAATTCCGACACGCGGCCCAATGTCTGCCGCGTCTCGTGCAAGCAGCCGCGATGCGGCGACAACGTCGTCGACCAGGGTGAGCAGTGCGATGGAGGCAAAGAGTGCAGCAAGAGGTGCAAGCCGAGGCCTCCTCCGGCAGCAGCAGTCTCCGCCAGCTCCACTTCCAAGCGGTCGCGGCAGAGCCGCAGGAAGGCTGGCGGCGCGGTCAGCTCTCCTCCGGCCGACTCCGGTCCCGCCGAACCCGCTCTGCCCGTCGTGCTCGGTGTGACAGGAGTCCTGGTCGCGTCCTCAGCTCTCCTCTTCCGCAGGAGAATCGTCGCGCTCTTCCGCGGGAAGGACGGCGCGATCGATTGATGCTTCAAATAGCGACTCGCTGATACGCAATCACCTTCGCCCCTCCCAAGTACTTCTCCACCGTCATCGACGTATCCTTCACGAACGGTTGCTTCATCAGGGCGTTCTCTTCGCGGAACTTCCGTTCTTTGCCCAGCATGATCTTCTCGAGGATTTCCGGCGGCTTCGGAGCCTGCCCTGAGCCTGTCGAAGGGTTCTTCATCTGCTCCTTCCAGATTTCCTTCTCCTTGGCGATCGATTCCGCGGGAACATCATCCGGATGCAGGTAGGGGGGATTCATCGCCGCGGCGTGCATGGCGACGTCCTTCGCCTTGCCGGCGTCACCCCCTTCGGCCAGGCCGATGATGACGCCGATCTTGCGGTTGCTGTGAACGTACGAGGCGACGACAGGAGCGGAGACTTCCAACGTCTCTCCAACGCCGATGTTCTCGCCGAGCTTCTGGATGGCTTCCGGCAGCTTGGCGTCCGCGAGCGCTTTGGCTTTTGCCGCGCCGTCCTTCACCAGCGAGCTTGCGAGCTGCTGCCCGAGCGCAATGAACGCATCGCTCCGTCCCACGAAATCCGTCTCGCACTTGAGGACGACCAGAGCGGCTTTCTGAGCCGTTGCCGAAGAGCCCGACGTCTCGGCGATGAAGATCGCTCCCTCCGACTGCTCTCGATCGGCCTTCTTCACCGCTTGCGCGAGTCCGCGCTTGCGCAGCAACTCAATCGCTTTCTCTTCGTTGCCTTGGGCTTCGTCGAGCGCTTGCTTGACGGCGACGATGCCGACGCCCGTGCGGGCGCGTAATTGCTGAACGGCGGCGGCGGTGATGGCGGGAGACATAAGCTTTGGGGCAAGAATGAGGATGTTATCCCGCCTGCCCTGCCGAAGGCCCTGAACGTAGCGAATGGGAGCGAAGGCGGGAGTAGCCCCGCATCCTTCCGCAGAAGGTGCGGGGCGTATCGAGGAGTTACGCGGCGATGAACTCTTCATCGACCGGCGCCTTCTTCGGCGACGATTCGAGGAGTTCGTTCTCGATGGTCGAGAGGATGAGCGAGAGCGACTTCACCGCGTCGTCATTGGCTGGGACAAAGGCGGTGAAGAGGTCGGGGTCGGCGTTGCTGTCGCAGATGCCGAACAGGGGGATCTTCAACTTCGCCGCTTCGAGGACTGCCACACGGTCGCGGATCGCGTCGACGACGAAGACGGCGTCGGGCAGGCCGTTCATTTTCGCAACGCCCGCGAGCGCGATATCCAGCTTCGCGAGCTTCTTGCGGAGGCTCGTCTGCTCCTTCTTCGTGTACTTCTCGATTTCCCCCGTCTGGAACGAACGCTGGAGATCGAGGTAGTACTTCAGCCGACGCTTGAGCGTGGACCAGTTTGTCAGGAGTCCCGCGATCCACTTCTTCGTCACCATCGGCTGGTTCAGCTTCTTCGCCAGTCCCTCGACCATCGGGATCGACTGCTGCTTGGTTGTCACGAAGAGGATCGTCTTGCCCTCGGTCTGGAGTTTCTTGAGGTGCGCGCAGACGTTCCGCAATCCTTCGCTCGTCCTCGTCAGATCGAAGATGTGGATGCCCCTGCGGACGCCGTAGAGAAACGACCCCATCTTCGGGTTCCACTTCTCCTTGCGGTGCCCGAAGTGACAAGCTGATTCCAATAATTGCTTCTCGGATGGGATCATGTGACAGAGGGGCAAAGAGGGGATGCACGTGTCATCCCGAGTAGCTCCGAGCGGATCGAGGAGCGTATCGAGGGGTGTTTCTCAGAAGGAATCATGGTGGTAGCTGAGGAAGTGCAAGGGAAAATGTTTGAGGAGAGTGCGCCTACGGTATCCTGCTAGGCAGATGGCGTGTAGTTGACTTTTATTATTTATTATTCTATAATATTCATGTTTCCCCTCCTCACCGATGACGCACGAGTTGATCAAGTACCACGAATATGGAAGTGGATACGCCCCCAAGAGCCCCGAAGAGCGTGAGTTTCACGATTTGGAATACTACTTGGTACTCCTCCACAATGCCATTGTCGCGAAGAAGTCCGTTCATCCGATTTTCGATAAGGATCTGGAACATGCTGATGATATGCTCCGCACGTTCCAGAAGAAGTATGGGAAGAGGTTGGATCCAGAAGCGCAGCGAGCATTTGCCGAGATGAAGCAGATGTTCGAAGAAACGAAGCGGGAATTTGCAAAGCTTCGCAGCCTTTCTCCAGAAGAGGTGAGCGGAATCATCAGGGGGTACCGAAAGTATTATGAAGACCGGATGAAGAAGTGATCAATCTACTACCCGACGCCTCACCGCTCGCCTCGCAGCTTTTCGAGAGGGCCCCTGGAGCACGCCCATGAAAAAAAGACTGAGGCAGAGATC
>CAZLYW010000029.1:0-14149 GCA_964563915.1 uncultured Candidatus Peribacteria bacterium
AACCATCGACCTCGACATTATCAGTGTCGCGCTCTAACCCCTGAGCTAATCGCCCGTGATGTGAAAGATGAAACCCTGCCTGCCCCGCGTAGCCCAGAGGCGTAGTGGGGCCTGCCGGCCGTAGCTCTTCCGCAGAAGAGCGAAGGCTGGAGCTCATCGCCCAAGCTCCGAAAAAGGGTACGGACGTTGACGAATACGGTCAAGGAAGCCTACTTCCCTCCTCTCGCCCACTTCCCGAACGCTTCCAGCGAGAGCGGATAGGGCAGGAGTTCTCTTTCGCGGTACATATCTCGCACTTCGTTCTTCTCCGGATCGAAGATGAAGTCGTAGATGTGTTCGCCGTCCGCCGAGACGAAGAGGAGACCCTTCACAGTGACGTGTCGTGCGCTCTCGGCATGCACGGTCGTCTGCGTCGTGAAGAGCGCACCGGTCGTGAGGAGGATCCGTTTGGTGCGTGTCTCGAGCTCCGTGGCGTCGAAGGGCTCTGCAGGTTCGGCTGTTT
Source organism: uncultured Candidatus Peribacteria bacterium (assembly GCA_964563915.1). GTDB lineage: Bacteria > Patescibacteriota > Gracilibacteria > Peribacterales > Peribacteraceae > JABFSS01. The sequence continues at coordinate 503 of CAZLYW010000029.1, forward strand.
CGGTCTTCACGGGGTGGGTGGTGGGTTCGGGGGCCACGGCCGACGGCGGCTCGCTGTAGGGCGCGATGGCATCGACGGTCTTCCACGGAGCGTAGAGATCCTGATCCTCGCGCGGGAGTGCGGACGCAAAGGGACCGACGACCTGCTGCAACGCGCCTGCGTAGCGCTGCTGACGCTGCGGGAACTCGCTGCTCTCCACAAACGTCCGGTAGTCCAGGAGCGTCACGAGGAGCGCATGGAGGAACTCCGTCCTGTCCGCCAGCTCGGCGGAATCCAGATAGTTGCGCAATTGCACCGTCCACCGGTCGACGACGCGCGCGGGGAGAGCGGCTCCGACGTCGGAAGAGGGCAACTGGAGCCACCGGAGCAGGCGGAGTTCGCGCGGCATCGTGACCGAACCTGGAGTTTCCCAGGCTGCTGAAACGAAAGCAGGATGGAACGACGCGAGGAGCCAGAGATCGTTGTCGCGCGTTTCGGTGAGCAAGTCCTGTGCGACACTGGGAAGCCCTTTGGCGCTCACCAGCAGAGTCGTGAAGACGGCGGGCAGCAGGTCATCGGAACGGAGGAGCCGCTGAACATCCTCGTCATCCAGAAGTGCGCGCGCCTCCGCGAGATCGCCGGATTGCAGAATTTCCTGAAGACGATGCAGGCGCTCTCCTCCCCACAGAACCGCACCGCCGTCGAAGGACGGCAGCGGAGCCGGCTGCAGCTGCGAGAGCGTCCGCAGTTCCTCGCGCGTGACAGTGGGATCCAGGAGGCGGAGATTTCCTTGCACGTCGGCAACGGCTTGGAGATCGAACGTCGACGGCACCGCGTCTTCCATCCACTCCCCCCACATGCCGACGGGGATGATCACGCGGAAGGCATCGCGCTGCAGCAGAACGGGGGTCGTGAGGGAGAACACGGAGAGTTTCTGCCCGGTCTTGGATGCCAGGAAACCGCCGTGGAATCCCGAGAAAGCGATGTTGCCTGCCTGCAGTGTGATAGCCCCCTCGGACACAACGAGGACTGTGCCATCGTGCACCGCGAGCGTCATCCCATCGTCCTGTAGCACGCCGTCTTCCTGGAGTAGACCATAGACACCGCGTTGCAGCGAGAATGCCCTGTCGGCTCCGCGCGCGTTGATCGATCCCTGAGGAATGTCCGCCGGAAACATGTCGCCACGCAGCTGTTCTCCGCCAGTCCAGAGCGTTATGCCGAGGAGGAAGAGGAAGATGGGGAGGCCGAGGAAATGGCGATGTTTGAGGAGCATACGGATATGACGTTTTCCTTATAGGATAGCAGAAAAATAGGGATGGGGCTAGGGCTGGGATTCGGGCTGAGGTTAGGGTTCTCCGGGCGAAAACCCTATACTGGATTCATGAGAATAGTGGGGATTGATCCTGGCCTTGCGACGATTGGATTGGGATTGGTGGAAGCAGCATCCGTTCATGATATTCGGTGCGTCGAGTGGCTTACGATTTCGACGAATGCCGGAGTCGCGACGGCGGAGCGGCTGCGGGAAATTCATGATGATCTCGGTGAATTTCTCCGGAAAACAACACCCGACCTTGTGGTTGTCGAGCGGCTCTTCTTCGCAACGAATGCCAAGACGGCGATCGATGTCGCGCAGGCGCGCGGCGTGATCCTCCTCACGCTTGCGGAGCACGGCGTACCGGTCATCGAGCCCTCGCCACTGCAGCTCAAATCCGCGATCACGGGAGACGGCAGGGCGGACAAGCGGCAAGTGCAGGATATGCTCATGCAGATGCTGAAGTTGACGGCGACGCCGAAGCCGGACGATGCCGCCGACGCATTAGCATTGGCAGTCTATGGCACACTTCATCGAAATGCACAATCGCCAATCACCAAGTAATAATCCAAGCAACAAATTTTGAAATTTTTACTCTTCCTTGGCGATTGGTGATTGGTCATTTGCTACGTCCCGCTTCCCCCTCGGCCTCGCCACGAATGGCCTCAGGGAAGCGATGTCATTCCTCCGCACCGCTGCATCCACTTTATCGAGATAGTGCTTCAGGTCTTCGGCATAGCGGAGCGACGGAAACATCGCCTCGTACCGTGCGTCCGCCGTGCCGTAGCGGATCTTCACGGGCCGCGCGAGGAAGAAGACATCGAGAGACTGACGGTGCCCGATTTCACTCTCCTGGTACTGCGGCCACTTGACCGTCGTCAGCGGCGCGTGGAAGAACGCGAAGGGGTTGGCGACCAGAATCCGTTCCGTCGTCACGCGGAAGCGCGCGCCGTGCCAGATCCGGACGTGCTGGAGGAACGTGAGACCGATCGAGCATGTGATGATCAGGAGATAGACCCACAGCAACAGCACCGGCGTTGCGAATGCGAACGCCCCGATCACCGAAAGAACAATGCTCAGGAGAACGCCAGCGATTCCTCCCTCGAGGAGGCTGCGGAAGACACCCACGATCAGGACCGCAGGGGACGAACGTCTGCTCGCGAGGAGAATTTCACTTTCGTGGAGATACCGCTCATGCATGGGCGTGAGTATACTCCGCGATCCGTCCTTGCCCTACCCTGCGGATCGATCCGATGAAGAGTCCTTCTTCCACAGGAAGTTCCGTCGCCGTCAGGAGGATTTGATGATCGGCGAACGTCGTGAGCAGGTGCCCGCGGTGCGGTGCATCGAGTTCGGAGAAGATGTCGTCGAGCAGGATCACCGGCTTCTCTCCCCGTCGCACTTCGAGGTACGAGGCCTGGAGGAGCAGGAGAGCGAGGACGGCCACCCGCTGCTGGCCCCGAGAGGCGAAGCTCTGGAACATCCTCCCGTCCGCTTCGATCCACCAATCGTCACGATGGGGACCGACCGTCGTTGACCGGAGGATGACGTCGCGGTCAATCGCTTTCGCCAGAGCGTCGATCATTTCCTTCTGCAATGGAGCATTCTCCCGTGCGCTCCCGCTCCTGCGGTACGTCACGCGAACATCGTTCCACGCTTCGCCGAGCGACTGCATCTCCTCGCGGAGTGCGAGAGTGAACGTTTCGACGAGCTCCAAGCGCATCAGCGTGAGTTCCGTCCCGTACAGAGCAATCTCCTGATCCCACGGTGGAAGGAACGAGGCATCCGCTAGCCCTTCGGCGATGCTCTTGAGCAGGGCGTTGCGCTGCTTGAGCGCTTTCTGGTAGTGCATGAGCGCGAGGAAGTATTCCGGGGAGACTTGGCAGAGAATCTGATCAAAGAACCGGCGGCGATCGACGGGAGAGCCAGTGAAGAGCGAAAGCTCCTGCGGAAGGAACGTGACGACGGGGAGACGCCCGACGAGCGTCGAGAGCGGCAGTTTGACCCCGTTGCGGAAGCAGGCCTTCTGCTTGCGCGGGCTGACCTGGCTCACAACTTCCAGTTCTTCCGTCTCGCCGCCATCCGTCCGCACCCGAGCCCGGACCCGATAGAACGCCGTCCCCCACTGCATCAGGTCCTCCTCTTCGAGGCCCAGGAACGACTTGGTGAGCGACAGGAGCGCGACGGCCTCCAGCAGATTGGTCTTGCCGCAGCCGTTGGGACCGACGAAGAGATGTAAATCATCTGAAGGGAAATCCAGATGCAGATTAGGGTAATTTCTGTATTGCTCGAGAGTGAGAGTGATAATTCGCAAATGGAAAATGGAAAATTGACGACTGTAGTCTGCTTCAGTGCAAGTATAACTTCCATCATTTTTCACTTTCCATTTTCCATTTTCCATTTGTCGCTTCCGCATACAATTCCTTCACAATCTGCAGATACTCCTCTCTCCGAATGTACTGTCCCAGCTGGGCAACCGGAACCCACGTCGACCCATCCACCTCTTCGCCATCCACGCGAACGGCCGCATCCCACGGTGCAAGCGCGAAGACGTACTGGATGCGCTGGCCGCGGACGTTATCGGGGCGGAAGCGTCGGAAGGACTGCGGGAAATCGTACTGGTAGACCCGGGAGCTGACGCCGATCACGCGGCAGTCCGTGAGCCCCGCTTCCTCCCGGAGCTCGCGCAGAGCCGTCTCGGTGACGCTCTCGCGCTCCTCTACCCCTCCCTGCGGCAGCTGCCAAGCGTCCGTCTTGCGGGGCTTATGGAGGAGGAGAATCTGATGAGCAGCGCCGGACGCGGGATCTGCGTCCGGGCGCAGAACGAGAACGGATGCGGCGGGACGATAGATTTCTTGCATGAAGCGAGTATACGGGAAATGACGAATGATAAATCATTAAGGAATGTTCGAATGAGTAAATGATTTATCATTAGGCATTACTTTGAATGTCTCTCTTCCTTTTGCTTCGTTGGCTTCTTTACTCGGCACACTGCACAATACTTCGCCGTCTTGAAGTCCTTCCACGTCTTGCCCTCCTTCTGCCGGTGCAGACGGACGGTGCCGACGCGCATGTTGCAGCCAGAGCAGAACATCCCGAAGACGGTGCGCTTTCCTCTTGGCATAGCCCGGAGATGTTACTGAGGGACGGCGATGAGCGCAAGACCGAGGAATGCGACGAAGAAGCACCCCACTTTCACCGCAACAGGGCCCGAATCGATGAGCTCTGTTGGAGCCCATGATGGGAAAAACCGGATGGTCATCCCTGCGAGAAACAGGACAAAAAACGGCTGTACGTTGCCGATGACGGAGACGAGAGAGATTGGACCAAGCAGAAACGCCATCGTTGTCAGGTACGTCGCAAGGAAGAAGAGTGCGACCACCGACGCGTTGATGATGAAGAAACGCGGGTCTGCACCGCGCGCAGCTCCGATCACATGCCGACGCAGCGAGGGAATCATGAGCGGGAGGGCGAACGATACCGTCTCACGTCCAACCAGAGACCAGAAAAATACCGGCACGATGCCGTCTCCGCCAATGAGCGCCGCCTTCTGAATCACGTAGAAGGGTGCGTAGAGAACCGCGAGTGCCGGAAGCAGGAGCAACGCCACACCGCCGCCGACACGTTTCTGCCACAGCGAGAGAAGCAAAATACTGATCAGGACAAGCAGAACACCGGCTGTTTGCCGAGGCGACCACGATTCGCCGAACCACACGAATCCACCAATGCTCAGAAGCACTGAGAGAATCTCCCATGCGATGTTCGTGACAGACACGTCTATCCGCTTGAGCGTTGCGAAGAACACCAGGTCGCCGACATATGCGCATACCCCCACGAGGAAGAGAGGAAACATCCATGAGGCGCTGACGTGCATCGTCAGTGCAGCGGTGGCGAGCAGGAGCATGCTGAAATAGCTCTGATGCCACATGAGCGCAATCGGAGAACGGCGGTACTGCCGCACCAACAAAGAATCCAGAACGTTCACCCCCGCCCAGAACAACACAGCAAGAACTTGAATGGGAAACCACATACCCTGCAGCCTACCTCATCCCCCACCCCCCATATACCCGTCCTTCGCCCCTGCCGTACTCAGGTAATTGAAGACGCCATTCGCCGCAATCGACCCCTCCCCCGCCGCCGTCACGAACTGCGCGAAGTAATTGGACGCATTGGTAATGTCCCCTGCGCCGAAGAATCCGGGAACGTTCGTGCTCTGATCGGGCTTCACCTTCAGGTATCCCTTCGCATCAACGTCGGCACCCACCTGTCTGGCAAGTTCCGTGGACGGCGTAGCGCCGACTTCGATGAAGACTCCGTCGAGTGAGAGTTCCTGGAATCCCTCAAACGGGTTCTGGAGCTTCACGCCCTTGACCTTCACATCCCCAAAAATTTCCGTGATCTGATTCTCCAACACCATCACAACGTTCTTCCGTTCTTTGACCTTGTCCACCCAGTACGGCTCAGCGCGGAATTCTTTCCTGCGGTGAATCAGGTAGACCGTCCTCGCGACCTGGGCAGCGATCGCCGCACCTTCGACCGCGCTGTCCCCTCCGCCGATCACCGCGACGTCTTTCCCTTTGTAGAAGAACGCATCGCACGTCGCGCAGTACGTGACTCCCTTGCCCGAGAATTCCTCTTCGCCTTTCACGCCGAGATGACGCTTTGTCGATCCTGTCGCGAGGATGACGGTTTTGCCTTCGATGGTCTCTCCGCTTTGGAGCGTCAAAACGAAACCGGACTTGGATGCGGGTTTTGCGGCGCGTTCTATCTTGGTCACGTGTGCAATTTTGTGCGTAACCTCCTGGAATGACGTCGCATGCTTCATGAATTTCTCCATCAAATCCGGTCCGCGAATGTCGATCTCGCCCGGCCAGTTGCCGACTTCCGCGGCCGTAATGCCCATCCCACCCTCGACTCCGCCGACGATGAGCGTCTTGAGCTTGTAGCGGGCGGTGTAGATTGCGGCCGTGTAGGCGGCGCAACCCAGTCCAATAATGACGACATCAAACATGAAAGGAGAATAAAGCATCTACGAAAGATGAGCAAAAAAGTTGCAAGTTTCGAGTTACGAGTTTCGGGTTGCGGATCCAGTAACTCGCAACCCGCAACCTCATTCCACCCATCCACGAACGCGCATCGCCTCCACAATCCTCCTCACACCCAGGATAAACGCCGCCTTCCGGAAGCTGATCTTCCGGCGATGCCGCTCCCGTCGAACGTCTTTGTATGCCGTCAGGATCACGCGCTTGAGCTCTGCATCGACTTGGTTCTCCGTCCACTGTTCGCCGGAGCGTCCCTGCGTCCATTCGAAGTAACTGACCGTGACGCCGCCGGCATTGGCGAGGACGTCCGGAATGACCTTCACCTTGCGCTTCTCGAGGATGACATCGGCCTCGGGCGTCACCGGGCCGTTGGCCAGTTCCAGGATGATTTTCGCTTTGATGTTCTTCGCGTTCTTCTCCGTGATGACGTTATCGAGCGCAGCGGGAATGAGGATATCGCAGGGGAGTTCCAGGAGTTCTTGATTGCTGATCTGCCGGATGCCGTCCATCTTCATCTTCGCTGTATCGCAGACAGATCCTTCGCAGTACTCGCCGGTGACCGATCCCGTCTTCTTCTTGTACTTCTCGATGCGGACGGGGTCGATACCATCGGGGGAGTAAATGCCCCCATGCGAATCGGAGACCGCAACCACCGTGTAACCTGCACCGTGGAGCAGCTGCGCCATCGTGCCGCCTACGTTGCCGAAGCCTTGGATCGCCACTCGGAGGTTCTCGGGGTCGAGTGCCTCACCTTCGATCAGTTCCTGGAGGATGAAGAATCCCCCGCGCGCGGTCGCTGTACCCCGGCCGCGTGAGCCGTCGTAGCTGAGCGGCTTGCCCGTGATCATCGCGGGTGCGTAGCTCTTCGTCAGCTTCTCGTACTCATCGCGCATCCACGCCATGATGTCGGGATTCGTGTTGACATCGGGCGCGGGAATGTCGATATCGGGTCCGAGGTGTTCCTGGAACGCGCGGACGTACGCACGGCTGAGTGCCTGCACCTCGCGCTTACTGAGCACTTTGGGATCGCACTGTATACCGCCCTTCGCGCCGCCGAAGGGGATCCCGACGATGGCAGTCTTGATCGCCATCAGCGCCGCAAGCGCTTTGACTTCGTTCTCATCCGCTTCGGGGTGGTAGCGGATGCCTCCCTTGTACGGCCCCCGTGCATTGTTGTACTGGACGCGAAAGGCGGGAAATGAGGCGTTCTTGCCATCATCGAGCGTGATGGTGATGGATTTCTTGTAATCATGCTGCGGCTCGAGCAGGAGCTTCTTCTCAGCGGAACTGAGCTCGAGCGCCTCCATGGCCTCTTTGAGGTTCTTCAGGAAACGCTGGTAGGGGGTGCGTGCAGTCGGCATCAGCAATGCATCGAAATGCCGCGGAGTGCGCAGACCGCATCCAGAACCTGATGCTGCGCGGCGAGCGACGTTTCCGCCGCGGCATGCGCGCGCTCCGCATCGACCGAAAACGCCCGCCAGACTTTCAGGTGTTCCTCTTCCTTCAGGTGTTCATCGAAGTAGACGTGGGCATCCTCGGACATCAGCCCGTAGAAGGTGCAGAGTCCGTCCTTCTTGGTCGCCGCGATCTTCGGGAGTTCCGCCTCCAGAGCATACATGCCGACAATTCCCTCTTCCATACCTCGTTCAGCAAGAACTTCGATGGATGCTACCGCATCCATGACCATCTGCGACGGCCGGTGACTCATGAGCTCAGACTCGGAAATGCCCAAACTCTTCGCGAAGCGTTTCCAGAGTTCAATGTGCTCAGTCTCCTCGCGAATATTCTCATCGATGCGTCCCTGAAGATCCCGGTCCCGGACCCGAGCCCGAACCCGAGAGACCATGCCGGGAATGCGCTCGACCAAATGAAAATACTCCTTCGCGTACACACGAAGATCACCAAGCGTGAGCTCACCCTTGGACCATTTCTGATAGAAGGGATGCTTGAGGAGACTGCGGGACGTGATGAGAGCGTCGAGTGCGGAGAGCGTCATGGAGCAGAGGGAAAGTATTCCAAGACTATTCCATGATATCGCGGGAATCAACGTGGGGCCTTGTACAGCTAGACCAAGCGCGAACAGAATCTCGGTCGCCGCTGGAGAAAGAGAAGCAATGCGCATGCGTCCTCTATACTATGCCACAATGGTCCCTCTCCCCTTCCGGAACCGGCAGGAAGCCGGCCGCGCGCTCGCGGAGAAGCTCAAGATCTATGCGGGGAAATCCTCTACGCTCATCCTCGCCCTCGTGCGCGGAGGAGTGGTCATCGGGCGTGCAATAGCGGACACACTCTCCCTCCCTCTCTACCCGTACGTCGTCCGCAAGCTCGGCCATCCGCTGCAACGGGAATTCGGACTCGGGGCGCTTGCCGAAGGGGGTTCCACGTATCTCGACGAAGAAACCATGCGGGGGCATGGCGTCTCGTGGGAGGACATGGAACCGGTGATCGAAGAAGAGACGCAGGAGCTCGCCCGACGGAAGGAAGCCTACCTCGTCCGTGCGCGGCCAGACTTGAAGGGAAAGGTGATCATCCTGACCGACGACGGTGCGGCGACGGGTGTGACGCTGCTGGCGGCCATCGAGGATCTGCGGAAAGCGAAGGTGAAGAAGATTGTGGTTGCCCTACCCGTCTGCCCGCCGGACACGGCGAAGCAAGTAGAGCAGCGGGCAGATGAGGCCGTGGTGCTGCAAACGCCCACCTCCTTCGGCGCGGTCGGACAGTGGTACTCCTCCTTCCCGCAACTGACGGACACCGAAGTTCTCGCTCTCCTGAAGTCCTCCATCGGCTCCCTCCAGTGAAACACTGTATGATGGACGGAGATGAGCATGAGCGCGCTCGACTACGCGTCGGCACTGTCGCTTCTCGCTTCGTATGTGCTGACGTTGATCGGCGCGAGCGCTGCGACGGGGGGAATCCTCGCATGCGTCTTTCAGGAGAAGATTCCTCAGGCGTACCGCTTTCCACTGGGTTTCGCGCTCTTCCCTGTGCTGGTGTCGTACGGAGGTCTCGCCAACCTCTGGCGCGCTGTTCCCTTCCTCAGCACGATCGTCGCCATGGCCGCGTTCGTGTACGGAATCGTCGTCACCGTACGATGTGTGAGGAAGATCAATGGGACAGTCATCCGCCGGAACTGGTGGATCGTGGCGGTGCCCGTCGGGGTCATTCTCATGCTCCTCATCACGAAGTTCGCGTACCTCATGGGCGGCAGGAGCGGCGGCGATGAAACACGCAGCATTCTGTTCGTCAGCTCGTTTGCGAGCAACGCGCTCAAGCCCGCGTACCCGTTCGACTTCAGTTTGCCGGTCGCGTATCCCTACTACCTGTTCCAAACCGGCGCCTTCCTCTACCACGCGGCGTCCGGTGTTCTCCTGCCCTCCATCGCCCTGCTGGCGACGACGCTCGTGGCTGTCGGCTTGTCGTACCGCGTCCTCTTCCTCACGGTCACTCACCTCTTCACCGAACGACCGGACAGGAAGTTCTTCCTCGCCGCCTGCATGCTCACTTTCTCGGGATTCTACGGGCTGAAGGAGACGTTCCATCTCCTGCCGTTCATTCGGCTACAGGCGCAACCGATGAGCGAGTACCTGCACAGCGGCTACCACTACCTCTGGGGAGTCGCTCTCGCTGTGTGGGGCATGGCGCTCCTCGGCTCGTATGTCCGCGAAGGCGGGAAGACCGCCTTGCTCCTCGCCATCCTGCTCCTCTGCCTGTCATTCGGATACTCCGGGATCTCCGGCATCTGGGCGGGTTTCGGGGCGATCGTCGTCGTGCTGCACTCTCTGATCGAGAAACCCAACCGGATTGTCCCGCTGCTGCGCAGCGTACCGGCGACTCTGGCAATCGTCGTCTTCGCCCTACTGCCGCAACTCTTCAGCGTGCTGCCACGCTTCGATGAACCGTTCGCGTTCTCCCTCCCGCACTTCTGGTTGCTGCGCGACGCGCAGCTCTTCATGACGCAGAACGGGAGCGGAGCCTTCTCGCTCTGGAGGCTGCTGCTCGCCGGACCTCTCATCATCCTCAGCAACACCGGCCCGTTCATCCTCGCCGCAATGGGGATGTGCCTGATCGCCGTCACGCGAAGGTACACGCGGGATGCGGAATGGGAACGATTGTTTCCGCTCGCCGTGACCGTCGTCGTGGCGTTGTTCCTGCTGACCTTCACCACCACGGTGAAGACGGACTGGTACAGCCGTGGCGTGCTCGTTCCGACCATCTTCGGCGCGATCATCGGCGGGAAGCTCTTCTCCCCCCTCTTCTTCCACGGGAAGCGCCTGATCGCAGCGGCGATGACTCTGCTCCTCGGCATCCAGGCGGTCTCCGCTCTCCTCGAGCAGACGATGCACATCTCGCATGCGCCGGAGTTCGAGGTTGCACGCGAGATCAACGAGACCTACCCTCTCGGCACGATCTTCTACGAGCCGGAGTTCGTCTACGGGACATACGTCCTGACAGCAGGCAGGGCGGTCGTCACCAAACCCCCCGTCGCATTCATCTCCTACATCCCGCACTGGGATCTGCTCGCGAGGCTGGGGAAAGTGCAGGCGTATGCGCCATGCCTGCATTCCTTCTACGGCTCCAGCACGCCGGACAATCAGTTCGTCTTCATGCGGAAGGGTGGATGGACGGTAGAGGAATGCCCCGATGGACGAAGATAGCTGTGCATCCGTGAGATATTGAGCCCTATTTGTGGTGCCTTTGTGGTGCCGAAGGAGGGAGTCGAACCCTCACACCTTGCGGTACACGATTTTGAGTCGTGCGCGTCTACCATTCCGCCACTTCGGCATGCACCTCAAGCATACTCTAGAGAGGGAGCGACCGGAACTTCCTGCTACACTGCATCTCTTCATGAAAAAATATTCGACCTTCATCTTCGACTCCTACGAGTGGACCCCCGAGAGCGGCACGGTGAAGTTGCACTATTCCTTGGATGATGAGATCACATTCACCGAAACTCTGACGCTGCCAGAACCTCCTTCGACTACGCTCAGGGCAGGCCCTCCCGAGCTCGAGCCCGAGACCGACCGCGCCCTCTTCGCGCTGCACCTGATCGGCGGCATCAGTTACTACAAGACGTGCCTGCCGAGGAAGATCGAGATCCGGTCCGGGACGCTCTCCCCGCAACAGGCAGAATTCTGGAATACAGTCTATGAGAATGGATTGGGAGAGTTTTTCTATAAGAATGATGTGGATTTTCGGGGACTCGTGCATTTTCCTTGTTCCGAGATAAACCCCCTCCCCCCGGCCCCCTCTGAGTTCAGAGACCCCCTCCCCCCCGCCCCCTCCCCCCTGCGGGGGAGAGGGGGAGTAGTTTCGAGTAGAGAACAGATGTACCGATACTACCGACCATCAACCGTCGAGAATGCCCGTGGACTGCGACAGTATCAAACGAAGGTTGAAGATGTTCTATGGGAGGCATTACGGAAGGACCAATTCCATGGACTGCATTTCCGACGGCAGCATCCGATCGGTAAGTACGTTCTGGATTTTTTCTGTGACGCGGCAAGATTGGGAATAGAACTCGATGGCTCGGTGCACGACAATCCGGATCGAAAAGAACTGGATGCGGATAGGACTGCCTACATGGCACTTGCAGGCATTCGCATCATTCGATTTTCCAACAAGGATGTTTTCGAAAATTTGGCCGGCGTTCTCGCTTCGATGGAAAAGGCAATCTCTTCACTCTCCCCTCCACCTCGCCGACCCCTGAGCGGAGTCGAAGGGGGAGGCGTGGGGGAGGGGTCGGGGGTGGGGGTTTTCAACGGAAGAAAGGAGGGGTCAGGGGGAGGGGGTGTTCAAAAAATCCTCATCCCCCTCGGCGGCGGCAAAGACTCCATCGTGACAACGGAGAGGCTGCGCGGAAAAGCTGACCTCACCCTCTTCCGCATGGGCCACCACCCGCTGATCGATCAACTCGCGAAGACCGTTGGACTCCCGCTGCTGACAATCAACCGCGCGCTCTCGCCGGAACTCTTCACGCTCAATGAACAGGGCGCACTCAACGGGCATATTCCGATCACCGCCTACCTCTCCTTCGTCACGATCCTCATTGCTCTCCTCTACGACTTCGATGCCGTCGCGATGAGCACCGAACGCAGCGCGAACTTCGGGAACGTGGAGTTCAAAGGAAAACAGATCAACCACCAGTGGAGCAAATCCGAGGAATTCGAACGACTGTTCCGGGAGTACGTCTCTGCGTTCATCACCAACCGCATCGACTACTTCAGTCCTCTTCGATCAATGACGGAACTGCAAGTCACCGAGATCTTCGTGAAGTATCCGCAGTACTTCCAGTGTACGACAAGCTGCAATACGAATTGGAAAATTCTTTCAAAATCTCCCCCTCTCCCTCGCCGACCCCTGAGCGGAGTCGAAGGGGGAGGCGTGGGGGAGGGGGCGGGAGGGGTGGGGGTTTGGTGCGGCCGCTGCCCCAAATGCGCCTTCGTCTTCACGCTCTACGCCGCATTTCTGCCGAAGAAGACGCTCCTTGAAATCTTCGACAAGAATCTCTTTGACGATGCCGCGCTGATCCCCCTCTACAAGGAACTCCTCGGCCTCGAGGGCTTCAAGCCTTTCGAGTGTGTGGGCACTCCGGAGGAAACGAAAGAAGCTTTCACGCTTGCGACGAAGCGTGGCGACCTGAATGACACTCCCGTCATGAAGTTGTTTCTGAACGAGGCGAATTGACCGGTGTGGAGCCAGGGGGCAACCGCATCGTCTCTGCAATTCCATTTGAAGTTTGCAGAGTGATACTTACTGAACCATCTCGTAAAGAACTGCTCTTTTCATATTTCCATACAGTATGTCCGGACTCGTCCAACGCCCAGTAATATGGTGCGTCTGAAGGAGGTTTCATCTTCCGGAGTGTACCATAGGCGTATGCATGTCCAGGCTCTCAACGGCAAGAAGATTGCGATCCTCGGCTTCGGCAGAGAAGGAAAAGCCATGCTGGCAATGCTCAAGCGATACGCTCCCACGGCGGACATCACCATCGCTGACGCCAAATCCACGATCATTGGATACGCGGAATGCAAGGCGCAGCTCGGCGATTCCTACCTTAGTTCACTGGAGCGCTTCGACGTGATTATCAAGTCCCCCGGAATCCCCCATCAGCCCAAGTTCGATGCAGTGGAGGGAAAGATGACGTCCTCGACGCAGATCTTCTTCGACTCGATCAAAGACTCCGGAGCAATGGTGATCGGCGTCACGGGCTCGAAGGGCAAGAGCACGACATCGACATTGATCCATGAGATCCTGAAAGCGGGAGGGAAAGATGTGTCGCTCATCGGCAACATCGGCGAGCCGGCGATCAGTCAT
>CAZLYW010000030.1:0-13949 GCA_964563915.1 uncultured Candidatus Peribacteria bacterium
CGGGATCGGGAAGGATTACGCCAAGGCCATCGAGTGGTACAAGAAAGCGGCAAGCGCGGGCAATCGCCAGGCGGCATTCAATCTCGGGTTGATGCTAAAGAATGGTGAGGGCATCGACGAGGATCTTGGCGCTGCACGCACATGGTTCATCCGTGCATCCGATGCCGGAGATCTCCGGGCGACTCTGTACCTCGGCACGATGGCGTACGTCGAGAAAGAGTATGCGAAGGCGCTCCCCTACTTCCTCAAGGCGGCGAACAGTGGACTGGCCGAGGCGCAGATGAACGTGGGAGTGATGCACATCCGCGGGGAAGGAGTTCCCGCGCAGAATGTTGTGGAAGGATATGCGTGGCTGACGCTCGCAAAGGAGGGAGGGAACACGCGAGCGGCGTCGATGCTCGACAGTCTCTCCAAGCAGATGACGGAGGAACAGAAGAGGAACGGAGACAGGCGGGCAGAAACCCTCAAGAACGAGATTGCAAAATAGACTGGGGCAGGGACGGTTCCTCGTACGTTCGCGCCTCCGGCGCGAACTACTCGGAATGACAACATTTGTTATGAACCAGAGCGCCTCGATCGATTCCGCGCCGAGCGCGGAATCGATCGAGGCGCTATCTATTAAAAAGCCTTTGTCATCCCGAGTAGCCCGTCGCGGAGCGACGGGCGTACCGAGGGATCACATAAACAACGCAGCAAGAGCCAACGTCAGCGTCGAGAACAGTTTAATGAGCACGTGCAGACTCGGCCCCGCCGTGTCCTTGAACGGATCGCCGACAGTGTCGCCAGTGACTGCTGCTTGATGGGCCGGGCTGCGCTTGCCGTCGTGCGCTCCCTGTTCGATGAACTTCTTGGCGTTGTCCCACGCGCCGCCCGCGTTATTGAGGTACGCCGCCATCAGCACACCCACGATGGTGCCGACCATCAGCATGCCGGCGACCGCTTCGGCGCGGAACACCATGCCGATGAGGATCGGCGATGCTACGGCGACGACGCCGGGCAAGATCATTTCGTGGAGTGCCGAGCGCGTGGCGATATCGACCGCCGCGGCATAGTCGGGCTCGCTCGTCCCGTCCATGATGCCCTTATTCTCGCGGAACTGGTGACGGACTTCTTCGACGATGACGCCGGCGGATTTGCCGACTGCGCGGATGGCCAGCGACGTGAAGAAGAAGACGATCATCGCACCAAGGAATCCGCCGATGAACACGTTGACATTCGCCAGATTCACGACGGTCAAATTCGCCTCCTCCATGTACGCGGAGAAGAGCAGGAACGCGGCGAGCGCGGCCGAACCGACCGCGTAGCCTTTGGTGAGTGCCTTCGTCGTATTCCCCGCTGCATCGAGCTCGTCCGTGACCTTTCGCATCTCCTCCGGTGCCTTGCTCATCTCGACGATGCCGCCCGCATTATCGGTGATCGGGCCGAACATGTCCATCGAGAGGACGTAGCCGACGACCGCGAGCATGCCCATGGTCGCAACGGCCGTGCCGTAGAGCCCGCCGTCGGCGACGCCGGACATCTCTCCGAACCAGTGGCTGAGGAAGAGCGCGGCGCACACCGAGACCACTGTGAGGAATGTCGATTCCATGCCGATGGCTGTGCCGGCGATGATGTTGGTCGCATGGCCGGTCTTGGAAGCATGCGCGATCGCCTGCACGGGCCGGCCCTGCTTGCCGGTGTAGTAGTCGGTGATGTAGACGAACGCGACGGCGGTGAGGATGCCCGTGAGACCGCACAGGAAGAACCAGATCGCGCTGTTCTCCGAACTGAAGTCCGTGAGCCCGCCTTCGGAATTGCTCAACATGTATTGCGCTGTGACGTAGAGCGCGCCGATTGTGAGGATCGCCGTCACCCAGAAGCCGCGCGTCATGGTCGTCATCGGCGTTTCGCCCTCCTTCCCTGTCACCGAATACACACCGATGATGGAGGCAACCAAACCGAGCGCGCGGAACACGAGTGGGAAGAGGATCCCTTTGATACCAAAGGCCGGATAGAGGACGGCACCGAGGATCATGGCGCCGATATTCTCGGCGGAGATCGATTCAAATAAGTCGGCACCGCGGCCCGCGCAGTCGCCGACGTTGTCGCCGACCAAGTCGGCGATGACGGCCGGGTTCCGCGGATCATCCTCGGGAATGCCCGCTTCAATTTTGCCGACGAGATCCGCCCCCACATCCGCCGCCTTGGTGTAGATGCCGCCGCCGAGCTGCGCGAACAGCGCGACGAAGCTGGCGCCGAAGCCGTAGCCGACGATCAGCCCCGGGATCGTCACCGGCTCCATGCCGATGAAGCGATAGCCGAGAAAGAGTCCGCTGATGCCCAGCAGCGAGAGCGCGGTGATGACGATGGCGCTGACGGTGCCGCCCCTCAGCGACATCTGGAGCGCCGCATTGAGCCCGTCCTTGGAAGCCGCGGCGGTCTTCAAGTTCGCTTTCGTCGCGACGATCATGCTGACGATACCCGAGAGACCCGAGAGGAACGCGCCGAGGAGGAACGCGATGCCGATTTCGAACCCGAACGTCCAGCCGCTGGAGGCACCCTGAGCGGAGTCGAAGGGCGTCCCATGTCCGCTCCCCGTCGCTCCCGTGATGCCGTAGACGAGGATCATCCCCACGCCGACGACGAGGGAGAGAATGGCGATCGTCTGGTACTGCCGATGCACGAATGCGCGCGCGCCGGTCGAAATCGCCGCCGCGACTTTCTGCATCGCGTGCGTCCCGTCGGGGGCGTACTTGACCTGGCTCCAGAAGACGAGGCTATACAGGAGGCCGGCGACGGCGACGACCGGGGCGAAGAGCTCGAGGAGGGAGAAACTCATAGAAAGATGGGGGGAGTGTCGGATGGGCAAATGGCGCAGCCAAATGCCAAAAGATTGTTGAAATGGTAAGGATTAGAGCGGAAATGTCAATGCAGGACGAGGCAGTATGATGTTCCCATGAGAGAGAACGATCGTCTCCTGACTCTCCGTAAACGCGCCGCCCAAGCGCCGACGGAATCCGGCATCTACAAGTGGCTCGATGAGAATGGCCGCGTCCTCTACGTCGGCAAAGCGAAGAATCTGAAGAAGCGGCTGCTGTCGTACCTTCCCCCACCGCGAAAAACGAAGGACGGCCTGCCCTCCGTAGCGCGAAGCGCGAAGGAGGGGCCCTGGAAGGAATCGTTCAAGCGACAGATAGCAGACTTCGACGTGATGGTCGTGACCTCGGAGCTGGAGGCGCTGCTGCTGGAAACGAATCTGATCAAGCAGCTGCGTCCCAAGTACAACGTGCTGATGAAGGATGACAAGAGTTACCTCTTCATCAGGATTTCGACGGACGAGGATTTTCCGCACGTGGAAACAATCCGCCGCTTCGAGCAGGACGGCGCCAAGTACTTCGGGCCGTACATGAATGGTTGGGAAATCGGACAGGCATTGGATCTCCTGCACGAAGCCATCGGCTACCGCGCGTGCAAAGAGTCCATTGAGAAGATGAACAGAGGAAAACAGCTGGAACGACCATGCCTGGATTTTCAAATTGGACGATGCAATGGCCTCTGCGCCGGAAAGATCACGAAAGAGGAATACAGGAGCCGCATCGACCAGATCATCTCGTACTTGAAAGGGCAGAAGGAGAGCGTCCGCGGAATTCTCTTCGAACGGATGCAGGCGGCCGCGAAGGACCGCAAGTTCGAGCTCGCGGCGAAGCTACGCAACTACCTCAATCTCGTCGAAGGGAAGGTCGAGCAGCAGGTGGCGGCGGACGGCTCCGGCGAAGACGCCGACATCCTCGGTGTGGCCATCTTGAGCAATCGAGCGCACGTGGTCGTCCTGCACCGGAGGAACGGCCGATTGATCGGCGAAAACCACTTCGCGCTCTCAGGACAAGCGGAATCCATTCCCGCGGTGCTCGAACAGTTCATTCCGCAATTCTACGATGACGGCCGGGAGATTCCCGAAACCGTTATCATCCCCGAGTCGCCGCCGGAGGGCTCCGGCATAATGGAGAAATTGCTGCGCGAGCGCCGCAAACGCGCGATGAAGCTGATCGTGCCCGAACGCGGCAAAAAATCCCGGCTGCTCCAGATCGCGGAACGCAACGCGCGGGAGAAGGCGCGGCAGATGGAACTGAAGTGGGAAGCGGAGGAGAGGAATACGAAGGGCGCGCTGGACGAACTCGCGGAAATCTTGAACCTGAAGGGACCTCCGCGCCGCATCGAAGGTTATGACATTAGTCACCTCGGCGGCACGGAGACCGTCGGAAGCATGGTGGTGATGAAGGACGGCAAAGCAGCCAATGACCTCTACCGTTCGTTCACGATCCGGACCCTGAAGAGCGGGCAAGTGGATGATTACAAAGCCATTAGAGAAGTGCTGGCTCGGCGGATGCGGAGACTGACAGAGGATCTGCCGCAGGAAGAGAAGAGGTGGAACGAGAACGGCATCACGTTCGGGAAGGCAGTGAAGAAAGAACAGAAAACCATCGAAGATATCCATGCCATCGAAGACCTCCCCCTCTCCCCCGCAGGGAGGAGGGGGCCGGGGGGTGGAGGTTCTGATAGCGTCGGAATCGCTTACAAGACGTACCTCGTCGCGCGGCACGACGGCGATATTGTCGGCTTCGGCAGACTCATCAAGCATCCGCAGGGAATCGTCGAGATGAAGTCCATCTGGGTGAATGAGAGTTTTCGCGGCGGACAGCTCGGACAGTTCATCATCCGGAAAATCTTGCGATCCGTGAAGAAGGGCAAAGTCTACGTCACGATCATCCCGGACCTGGAGGAGTACTACGCGAGAATCGGATTCCGCTATGTGATCAATCCGCCACAAGGACTCCCCTCTCCCTCCTCAGAGGGAGAGGGGACGGAGGTGAGGGTCGTGATGATGTGGGAGACACACCAAAACAAAGTTGATCCTTCGTTGACGTCACGACCGGACTTGATCGTGATTGACGGAGGCAAGGGCCAGCTGAGCACCGCGGTCGAGGTCCTGAACATCTACCAGTCGGACATCCCAGTGATTGGACTGGCGAAGCGCGAAGAGGAAATTTTCATTCCGGGACAGTCTAACCCCGTTTCATGCTCTCCGGAGTCCCCCGCGAAGTTCCTTCTGATGCGATTGCGCGACGAAGCGCACCGGTTCAGCAACGCTCATCGGGAGAAGCGCGCGAAGCATTCCATGAAGGCCTCGCAGCTCGATGAGATTCCGGGATTGGGGGAAGACACCAAGAAGAAACTGTTTGCCAAGTTCGGATCTATCAGCGCGATAAAAGAAGCACACGATGAACAGCTCCTTGAAATTCTGTCGAAGCCGCAATTGGAATCATTGAGAAATGCTTCCTGAACAGAAAACAACAAACAAAAACATCCCTTCTCCGGTAGGGAGAAGGTTAGGATGAGGGGAAACACAAACATTCACAAAACAGGCTTCACTGCCAACGCGATCTGCTCCAATGCTCCTTCGAGATCTTCGTAAAGCTTGTCGTTGGGAAATCGAAGAACATGATATCCGTGCTTTTCCAAAAATGCCGTGCGTCGCTGATCATATTCTCGCTTACAATCATGGCTATCTCCGTCTAATTCGATTGCCAGCCGAACTTCCGCGCAAAGGAAATCGACAATGAACGGTCCGATGGGAACCTGTCTGCGAAATTTCAGTCTCTGGAGCTTCCGGCCGCGGAGCTGTGTCCATAGTCGACGTTCCACTGATGTCTCGCGATATCGCCGGAGTACGCGCGCGAAGTCAATCGTGCGCTTCGGCGTTCGCAGAAGATGAGAAAGCATAGCGGGCTACCGTAGCTGATGTTTGCTGTTTTGTCTGCTGTTCCTTTCACCCTAGCCCTCTCCCCATGGGAGAGGGGATGTTTTGTATGTTGTTTTTTTGCATTCCACGATGATCCGACTACAATAGACTTCTCCCTCCTCCCACTGACGTATGAGAAAATTCTCCCTCCTCCTCGGCACTCTCGGCGGCGCGCTCGCCGGTTACATCCTCAGCAATGAGCGACTGCGCAAGAAAATGGCTGCCGCCCCCAATGCGGAGGCGATGGCGAAGATGCTCGGCGAGCAACTGACGAAGGACGGGAAAAAAGTGGCGAGGGAGGTGAAGGGCTTCGTCGAGAGCGAAGACGTGCAGAAGAACCTGAAGAAGGCAAAAGCCTTCGCGAGCAAGAAGCTCGGCGTCGCGCAGAAGGAGCTGGAGAAGTACGCGAAGAAGGGAATGAAAGAGGCGAAGAAGTACGCCAAGAAAGGGATGAGGGACGTGCGGGGGATGATGAAGTGAGGCACTGTTCGCAAAAAAGAGGGTCCACATCTTCTGGTGTTGGTCGAACAAAAAATGATTAGACCATACCAGAAGAACGTGAACTCCTCCTTGAGTTCACTCCCCGAAGGGAGGAACGCGGCCACTGTAGTGGATCGCGGACGGAAGACAAGATTCCGGGCGCTTCAGGATGGACAGAGGCTTTGCATAGAGGAAAAGTCGCTGAAGTCGCTGAAGATTCTCTTGTCTGCCGGCAGAATATGAGTACAATCCACAGCGGGCTCCTCGCAAAAGTGCTGAGCGTAGACGAAGCACCCCACGGACCGCCCAGGTTTTCCTATGGTTCCACCGAAGACCACGTCACGGGATACGGAGAGAATCCCCAAAAGGAAGAAAGACATGCCGACCCACCTTCGCTCCTTCGGAGCTACGGATGGGCGGACCCGGTTCATCGTGGTCACCGGAGGAGTGTGCAGCTCGCTCGGCAAAGGAATCGCGGTCAGCTCGATCGGCGCAATCATGAAGGCGTGCGGCTTCAAGGTGTTCGTGCAGAAACTCGACCCGTACTTGAACGTGGACCCGGGAACGATGAGTCCATTCCAGCACGGCGAGGTGTTCGTCACGGATGATGGAGCGGAGACGGATCTGGATCTTGGACACTACGAGCGCTTCATCGACGAACCGATGAGCAATCTCTCGACGGTGACGACGGGACAGATTTACCAGGAAGTCCTGAGCAAAGAACGACACGGCGAATTTCTGGGGAAGACCATCCAGGTCGTCCCACATATCACCAACGCCATCAAGAAGCGGATCACCGAAGCCGCAGAGAAGTCCAGAGCGGAGATCATGCTGGTGGAAATCGGCGGGACCGTCGGCGACATCGAAGGCGAGCCGTTCCTGGAAGCCATCCGGCAGATGCGCCACAAATTGGGGTCGTCGCGCGTCTTCCATGTCCACCTGACGCTCCTCCCCTACCTCGCGGCAAGCAAGGAATTGAAGACGAAGCCGACGCAGCTCTCCGTCCGCGATCTACGCAGGAGCGGCTTGGATCCCGACATGATCCTCGCCCGCGCGGATTGGAAGATCCCGAACGAACTCCTCGACAAAATCAGCCACTTCTGCGGCGTCGATCGCAAGGCGGTGATTCCGGCGCCGACAGTGCATTCGATCTACGACGTTCCGCTGAACTTCCAAGCGTACGACATGGCGCAGATCATCGCGGAGAAGATGGATTTGGGGAAAGTAGAACCGGATATGAAGGAATGGGAGAAGGGCAAGCAGCGGCATGACGCAGCGAAGGGGAAGGTGAAGATCGCCATGGTTGGCAAGTACACGCAGCTCGATGATGCGTACTTGAGCGTGATCGAGTCGATCAAATCCGCCGCGGTGTTCGAGCAGAGGCATGCGGAGATTGTCTGGATCGATTCGGAGAAGCTGCTTGCCCGCCGAAGCCTTGGCGAAGGCGGGGAGAAAAAGGACAAAAACACATGGGATTTGCTGAAGTCCTGCGCGGGCATCGTCGTCCCCGGAGGATTCGGAACCCGCGGGATTGAGGGCAAGATCGCAGCCGCGCACTACGCGCGAACCGAGCGAGTCCCCTACCTCGGACTCTGTCTCGGCGCGCAGCTGATGACGATCGAGTTCGCCCGCAACGTCTTGAACGATTCCAAGCTGACGAGCGAAGAGTTCGACGAGGACGGCAAGCTCCCGCGCGAAAAGTACGTCGTTCACTTCCTTCCCGGACAGCATAAAGAGAAGGAGAAAGGAGGGACATTGCGGCTCGGCTCCTACACCTGCAAACTTCTTCCGGGAACGAAAGCCGCTGCCGCGTATGGTTCAAAAGAAATTTCAGAAAGACATCGTCATCGCTACGAATTCAACAAGGAATTCAAAGAAAAGCTTGAGAAGCACGGCCTCATCTTCTCTGGAATTTGGGAGAAGACCGGCCTCGCCGAGATCGTTGAACTCAAAAACCATCCCTTCATGCTCGGAAGCCAGTTCCATCCGGAATTCAAGAGTCGGCCGCACCGGCCGCACCCGCTTTTTGCGGCGTTTATGAGGGTGGTTGTGAAAGGGTGAGTCCCTCGTACGCTCGCTGCTCCGCAGCGAGCTACTCGGGATGACAAGGATTTTTATAGAGAGCGTCTCGATACGCCCGCCTCGGGCGGGCTACTCGACGCGTCGAGTAGATCGCACGAAGCGCGATCGTATCGAGACGCTTTCCGCTTCACTGCATTTGTCATCCCGAGTAGCTTGTGGCGGAGCCACAAGCGTAGCGAGGGACGATTGCTGTACACTGTTTCCCAATGTCCCTCCTCTCCGTCTCCCACCTCTCCCTGGCCCTCAATGGGCAACAGATCCTGAAAGGCGTGACGTTCTCGGTCGACCAGGGCGAAGTCGTCGGCCTCATCGGTCCCAATGGTTCCGGGAAGACCACGCTGTTCAATGTCCTCTCGGGATTTTTGAAACCGACCAGCGGCTCCGTCCATTTTCGCGACGCGGATATCACAGGCGTCGCTCCCGCCCAGCGCGCGCGGCTGGGGATCGGGAGGGTCTTCCAGAACTTCGGCATCTTCCGTGAGATGACGCTCGAGGAGAACATCCTCGTCGCGCTCGAGGCACTGCCGAAGGAGCAGCGGGTGCTCCTGGGAAATCTCAGGGAGGTGGTGAAGGGAACTTTGGATCTGGTCGGCTTGAGCCACCATGGGAAGAAGAAGGCGGGTTCCATCAGCGGAGGACAGATGCGGCTGCTCGAAATTGCGCGGACGCTCAAGTCCGGTAAGGAATTGTTCCTGCTCGATGAACCGACCGCCGGCGTTTCGCCGAAGATGACCAAGCAGGTGGCTGATCTCATCGGAGAGCTGAAGAAGGAGGGCAAGACGGTCCTCATCATCGAGCACGACCTGCCGTTCATTTCCCACATTTGCGATCGGGTGATGGTTCTGGATGTTGGCGAAGTAGTTCTCAACGGAGCCCCCAAAGAGATCAAGCATGATAAGAAGCTGCAAGAAATTTACTTTGGAGCGGATCCAACAGCCTAAAATGCGCTTTGCTCGGACACACGTGGCCGAGTATCCTGCTCTCCTTTCGTTCTATCTCTTCCCCCTCTTCTCATGAAGCGCTCCCTCGCTCTCCTCTCCTTCTCTCTCCTGGCTCTCTCGGCCTGTTCACCGGCCGGCACGGGCGATACCGGCCCGATCAAGATCGGCTACATCGGTCCGTTGACCGGTGACGCCGCATCGTACGGCGTTGATACGCTGAACGGCACGAAGATGAAGGTCGACGAAATCAATGCCGCAGGCGGCATCAACGGCCGTCAGATCGAGCTCATCACCGAGGATGGCAAGTGCGCAGGCGCCGAGGCCGCAAGCGCCGCACAGAAGCTCGTCAACGTGGACAAGGTGATCGCCATTATCGGCGGCCAGTGCAGCGGCGAAACACTTGCAGCATCACCGATCGTCGAGGCCGGCAAGGTTCTCCTGATTTCGCCAGTGTCGAGCAGCCCCGACGTGACGAAGGCTGGTGATTACGTCTTCCGCGACTACCCGAGCGACGCACTGAAGACCAAAGCGATGGCGAAGTACTTCGCGGAAGAGAAGATAAAAAGCGTCGCGATGATTTCGGAGAACACGGATTTCGCTGCCGCTTTCCGGGCATCGCTGAAAGAGAATCTGCCCGAGGATGCCATCGTCTTCGACGAGGTCGTCGAGCCGGGGACGAAGGACTTCCGGACGCTCATGACGCGCCTCAAGGACGCGAAATTCGACATCTTCTTCCCGAACGCCCAGTCGGATGCGGTCATGGCGGCGATGATGCGGCAGTTCCGCGACCAGGGGATGCAGCAGCCGGCCATCAGCCACGACGTCGCCGACTCCGTCACGCTTGCTGAGCTCGCGCCCGAGGCAGTGGAGGGCATGTGGGTGATCAACGTGCCGACCTCCGGCCAGGGAACATCGTTCGAAACGGACTTCACGGCGAAGTACGGAGCCGCACAGTCGACGATCGCCTTTGCGGCGCACGCGTACGACGCAATGGGCGTGATCGCCGAAGCACTCGAGGCAGGAGCAACCGACGGGACAGCGATCAAAGACTGGCTCTACACTATGAAGGAGTACAACGGTGTCGTCGGCACGTTCAGTTTTGATCAGAACGGCGACGTCGTCGGCATCCCGTACGGCCTCAAGCAATTCCAGCAAGGAGTGATCAAGCAGATGAAGGGCATCAGTGTAGACTGAAGGGAGCATGCAGCTCCTGATCAACGCACTCATCTTGCCCTGCACCGACGCGAAGCGTCTGGTGCGGGGCTGCTTGTAGAGGATGTATGATGACCGAAGCACTATGCAATTATTGATCAACGGTCTCATCGCAGGCTCTCTCGCCACGGCGGTCACGACCGCCGTGGATCGCCGTGGGAGTATAATGAAAGCATGCAGCTCCTTATAAACGCTCTGATTGCTGGTTCTTTGGCGGCCTTGATGGCGGGGGGGCTGGCATTGGTGTACGGCGTCCTCGGCATCTTCAATCTCGCGCTCGGCCAGTTGGCGCTCGTGGGAGGTTACGGAACGTGGTGGCTACACGCGTCGGGCATTCCCCTCTTCCCGAGCCTCATCGGTGGGATGGTGATCGGTACGATAGTCACATGGCTGACGTTCGAAATCGCGGTCGCGCCCTTCTACCGAAGGGACGCCCGGATCCCTCTCGTGACGACGATCGCGTGGAGCATGATCCTCGATGCTGCAATCCTCCTAAGCTTCGAAGAGCGTCCTCGATCGATTCTCCCGGGGAGCAAACACTTTCTTCCATTTGATGCGGTGCGCATCAACGTCGAACAGATCATCCTCATCATCTGCACACTAGCATTTGTCTGCGGAGTGGCCTGGGTGCTGCATGCAACCCCATTCGGCAGGAAAGTCCGGGCCACCGTCCAACACGCAGACGCCGCACGTAGTCTGGGAATCTCTTCCTCGCTGCTCCACCGGATCGTCTTCATCGGGAGCGGGATCCTGGCCGCCTGCGGTGGCATCTACATCGGCATCGACCAGAATCTGACGCCGACGCTGGCATTCCCTGTGACGATCAAGGCGTATGCGGCGGTCATCGCCGGGGGGAAGGACAACTTCTGGGGGACGATTCTCGCCGCGTACGTTATCGCGATGATCGAGCAGTTCGCGGTCGGCACGCCGTGGTGGTTTGGGAATTACATTTCCGCCGGCTACCAGAGCGTCGTCGCACTGCTCTTCATCATCATCGTTCTATTGATAAAGCCGACCGGTCTCTTTTCCAAAACAATGCGCACCACATGAGAGTGGGCGCAGCCGTGCTGCGCCCCTACACCCTTACATTGATGTTCTTCCTCCTTCATCTGATGAGCGTGATAGCGATCGCCCTCCCGGCACAGCTGGGCTACACGTTCGTATTCGGCCGGGGGAAGATCCTGCACTTCGGGCCGATCGGCGTATCCGTTGTCGCCGCATACGGCACGTTCCTGACGTTGAATGCCACGGGGAGTTTCATTCTGGGACTCTGCATAGGGGTTCTCATGGCGATCCTGTTCTCGCTCCTCTTCGCGTGGCTCTCGTTCCGGCTGGATCCGGATGGCCTCGGGGTCATGTCTATCGCCGTATACCTGACGCTCTTCACGATCGTCCTCAACTGGTCAGAGCTCACCCGCGGTGCCCTCGGGCTGCCACGAATCCCGCGCCTACCCTTCGCGGAATCCGCATTGAGTTTCACGATCGTCACGAGCACGATCTGCATCGCCTGGGTACTCTTCTTCCTCTGGCTCGATCGTACGAAGCTCGCCCGGCAGGTGAGCGCGCTGGCCGAAGGTGAATGGTACGCAAAGGCAATGGGCATCAGTCGTGTTCGGGCGCATCTGATCGCATTCCTCATCCTGGGACTCACGCTGGCGAGCGATAATTTCTTCTACGCGCAGTACTACCACCTGCTGCATCCCTCCGATTACTACTTTCCCGCGTTCGTGTCGCTCCTGATGATCACCGTCGCAGGAAAACCGGGAAGTACGGCAGGCGCGATCGTGGCAACGATCCTGCT
Organism: uncultured Candidatus Peribacteria bacterium; assembly: GCA_964563915.1. Lineage (GTDB taxonomy): Bacteria > Patescibacteriota > Gracilibacteria > Peribacterales > Peribacteraceae > JABFSS01. The sequence continues at coordinate 12,296 of CAZLYW010000030.1, forward strand.
CACCGTCCTCAAGGAAGGCGTCCGGTTCCTTCCCTTTCCAACGGAAGTTCTCGGCCCGTTGAGATTGATGCTGTTTGGCATCATCTTATTGGCTGCAGTTTGGATTCAGAGAGATACGCTGTTCCCGAAGAAGAGAACAATATAAACGCTGAGGTTCCTCGTACGTTCGCCGCTCCGCGGCGAACTACTCGGAATGACAGGGTGTTTTTTCAATATCGCCTCGTTACGCTCCTGGCTCCGCCAGGAGCTACTCGGTGGACGCCGAGTAGAAAACGGCAGAGCCGTTTTCGTAACGAGGCGCTTTGTTGTAATGGCATTTGTCATTCCGAGTAGCTCGTGACGGAGTCACGAGCGTACGAGGAACACGAACGTACGAGGGACTCGAACGTACAAGGAATCCTTGCCATAGTGGATTTTGGTAAAAAGTTCTACTCTAATGACAATGAACCTCGCCCAAACAATCCTCGGTGTCCGCTTCGAAAACCCCACCGTTCTCGCCTCGGGAATCATGGGTATCACGGCGAGCAGCTGGCGGCTCGTTGCAAGCCACGGCGCGGGAGGCATCACGACGAAATCTCTCTGGCCTGTGCCTCATCAGGGAAACCCCAACCCGACGATCATCTCAACGGATCACTGGTGCCTCAATGCCGTCGGCGTTCCGGACGCCGGACCGTCTAAGGCGAAGGAGGAGATCAGCGCATTCTTGAAGGACAAGCCTGTTCCGCTGATCGCGAACGTGATTGGTCTCTCCGCCGACGAGTTCGCCTGGATCACGCACGAGATCGCGGCACTCAAGCCAGACTTCTTCGAAGTGAATCTCTCGACGCCGACATTCTGGAAGCTGCGGGGGAAGCTCTTCTCCGAAGATCCCTCCGAAGCCGCTGAGATCATCGAAGCCGTCAAGAAGGAGGCGAAAGGTATTCCCGTCTTCGCGAAATTGACCCCGAACGTTTCAAAGATTGAAGTGATCGCCAACGCCTGCGCGGAAGCCGGAGCGGACGGTTTCTGTGCGATCAATACCGTCGGCCCCGGCATGGCGATCGATCTGCGCTCGCGCGTTCCGATCCTCGCGGCGAAGAAAGGAGGAGTCTCTGGTCCGGGCATCAAGCCGATCGCCGTCCGCTGCATCGCCGATATCTACGAAGCGACGGAGGGGAAGCTCCCGATCATCGGAACGGGAGGGGTGTACACCGGCGAGGATGCGATCGAGCTGATGCTCGCAGGAGCATCCTTGATCGGCATCGGGACGGCTGTCGGCGACCGGGGACTGAATGTCTTCAAACACGTCTGCGACGAGATCCAGATGTGGTGCACGAATGAAGGTGTGTGGGACATCAAAGATCTCATTGGTGGAATGCACAAAGAGATGAAGCGCCGCGCAACACCCGCAACCCGTCACTCGTAACCCGCAACCAATGACGTCCATTCCCCTCCAGAGCCGGCTCCCCCGCACCTACCGCATCAAAGCGATCAAGCAGGAAACCGACATGGTCCGCACCTTCACCTTCGATGGCTCGCTGGGAGCGAAGCCTGGCCAGTTCATCATGGTCTGGATGCCGGGAGTCGACGAAGTGCCGATGAGCGTCGCCGAGGATGACGGCGCGGTGACGCGGATCACGTTCTTCGCCGTCGGCGATATGACGAACGAGTTCGC
>CAZLYW010000031.1:0-13836 GCA_964563915.1 uncultured Candidatus Peribacteria bacterium
TCGATCACCGCGGCAAAATCATCGCCGATCACGATGCGGTCTTCGTTCACCGGTTTGTAGTTGAAACCGGCGTCCGTCGCTGCGGCGATCGTCAATCCGCCCGAGGTTGTCCCTTCCCAGGAACCGCTTCCCGACTCCCCCAGAATGATCGGTTGCATAATTGCAATTGTACATCAGAGGGGAGTGCTGTCAACTTTCGGAACGTCACCCTTCGGCCCATTCGATTCCTCAGGGTCGCCCCGAGCGCAGTCGAGGGGCGACAAGCTCAGAGTGAAGCGCGGGGTCTTGTTTACACTGAGCGCAATCGCAGTGCCCCCGCGTGCTTCACAGCTGTATCCTCACCCCCGGCCCCATCGTCGGACTCACGGAGACCGAGAGGATGTACTCTCCTTTGATCCCGCTCGGTTGCGCTTCCTTCACCGCAGCCATCAGCGCTTCGAGGTTCTCCTGCAGCTTCTTGGGACCGAAGGAGACGCGGCCGAAGACGGTGTGGATGATCGCTTGCTTGTCCATCTTCACTTCGATGCGGCCCTTCTTGAGTTCCTGGATCACCTTCGCGACGTTCTCCGTCACGGTTCCCGATTTGGGCGACGGCATGAGACCTCTCTGCCCGAGCGTCTTCGCGACCTTGCCCAGATCCTTCATCATCTTCGGCGAGGCGACGGCGATGTCGAAGTTAATCTTGCCATCGGAGATCTCTTTGATCAGGTCTTCATTGCCCGCGATCACCGCACCGGCCTTCTTCGCTTCGTCGATGAGATCATCGGGCACGAACGCAGCGATGCGGATGTCCTTGCCCGTCCCGTGGGGGAGGGGAACGGTCGTCCGGACCAATTGATCCGCCTGGGTCGTATCGGCGTTGATGCGGATGTGGACCTCGGCGGCCCCGTCGAAGGACGTCGTCGAGAGCTTCGGCAGAAGCTCCATCGCTTCGGCGATCGGATAGAGGGGCTTTGAAACGAGCGCCTTGCGCTCGGCGTATTTCTTTCCTTTTTTTCTTGCGAGAGGAGATCTCTTGGAGATCATGATGTATGGGGGAACGTGGTGCAAGCGTCGCGGAGACTCCCACGGACAGGCGCAAAGTATGTCGGACGAGCGACGCCGGATCAAGGTCAATTTCCGTCACCCAATTTCCATCACCTCATTCTTGAGCACAGACACGTGCTGATTGTATCCGTTTTCAATCATTTCCTCTTTTTCCCGGCAGTCGCAACCTTCATCCCATGCAGCGGCAACAAGCGGAAGGTTTTGGAGGTGGCGGGAGTTTTCGTACACCAGGAGAGCAGCAGTCCGTAGAGGACAGTGACAACGGGGCTCATCCACCACGTGCCGACGAGCGGCTGCGTCAGGAGCATCGTGAAGAGGAACGACAGCAGACCGACGAGGATCAGGAGATTCCCGATGGTTTTGAACGTGTACCAGAAGAGGAGAGCCGGCACGCGCCGCGATGCGTCATCGATGCGTTCGGCCATCTGCTCGTGCCAGAGGAAGACGACACCGCCTATACTGAAGAGGATGAGGAGCGCTAAGTACATCTCCGCGCTGAATTGCTCGGCACCGGTACTGAATTTCTTGAGAACGCCGTAGACCGCGGGCAACGCCCCCGCCGTCATCATCCCGATCCCGACGGTCTGGAGGACGACGCAGTAGAGGGCCTTGATGGCGGAGCCGATCCGCACGCCCGGCGAGAGTAGGCACGGGATCAGCGCGACCGCGATCGTCAGCATCACCGCGAGTGGGAAGAGGACGAGAACGAGGAGCAAGGGGAAGAGCGTAGAAACGTTCACGGCGGTCGGGATCATCATGGACGGAGAGGAACTGAGTGGGTGTCATCGTACCCAGATGACTTCACGATTGGGATTGCGGATGATGAGAGAAATGATGTGATACTTCGATGGGCGATTTTTCATTTTCAATTTCACTCGACCGTCACCCCCATGCTCCTCGCGCTCCCCGCAATGATCGCCTCCGCCGCTTCAATATCCGTGCAATTTAAATCGGGCATCTTCGTCTCCGCGATGTGCCTGAGCTGCGCCTTGCTGATCTTGCCCACCTTGTTCTTGTTCGGCTCGCCACTGCCCGATTCGATCTTCGCCGCGGCCTTGATCAATGTGGAGGCTGCCGGTTGCTTCACCTTAAAGGTGAAGCTACGGTCTTCGTAGACGGTGATCTCCACCGGCAAAAGCTGGCCCATCTTGTCCTTCTTCGTCTGCTCGTTGAACTTGGTGCAGAAGCCATTGATATCGACGCCCGCCTGCCCGAGCGCAGGCCCGAGTGGAGGCGCGGGGTTCGCCTGCCCGCCTCTGGCCTGTACTTTGATGACTTTCTTGACGGCTTTTGCCACAGCCGGGGCAGTGTAAGTTGCTGTTGTTCGTGGGTCAATGGAGTGTTTTGGCCCTTCAGGCGTCAGTGACGGGTTTCGGGTTACGAGTTTCGGGCACGCGCAACTCGCAACCCGTACCTCGCAACTCGTCATTCCGTCAGAGCGTCAATCAACATGTCGATCTCCCTCTCCTGCCCCGCCGTGACGTGAAATTCGTACAAGCGCTCCCGAATCCGTACGAACAGGAGACGGTCGGGATGGATGGCGGGATCGCGGAACGAGAGGACGTCCCGGGGCGGCTTGCCCGATTGTGATTGCGTCTCATCGACGAGGTCCTCCAGCGCATCGGAGAAGGAGAGACGAAGGGTTTTGCGGAGTGCAGTGAAGATAGACTTCACGTCCGGCGCATCGATCCAGCCGATGGTCGCGGCGCGGTCGTTGTCTTTCAACAAGACGTGGGCGGAGAACGTCGAACGCGCTCCAGGAGGAATCACGTGGGGGAGGAGATTCTGCTCCGTCGTTTCCGCGATCGTGAATCCCAGCGACTCTGCGGCTGCGAGAACATCGGGCCCTACTTGCTTCGTGACGCCTGCCGGGGAGGGGAGGCGGAGAGTGCTGCGCGTGAGGAGATAGTCCGCTGTCCCGAAGGTCAGCAGGATGAGGGTGAACGCCATGGCCGTGACGAACTTCTGACGGGACAACACGGATGCAGTGTAGGACTAGGACTAGGGCTAGGGCTAGGGTTAGGGACCTAACCCAATCCCAACCCCAACCTAAATCCTCATCCTACGTGCTATCATTTCACTATGGTCCTCAAGCGCACCAAAAGCGATTCCGCCTCCGTGGTCCACGCCTCCTCACCGCACGCTGAGCAATCCGCGTTCGACGTGACGCTGCGACCGAAGACACTCGGCGAGTACGTCGGGCAGAGCAAGATCAAAGGACGTTTGCTGATGCACATCCAAGCGGCGAAATCACGCACAGAGCCACTCGGGCACACGCTGCTCCACGGCCCGCCCGGACTCGGCAAGACAACACTCGCGCACATCCTCGCCCGCGAGATGGGCGCGCAGATCCGGATCACCTCGGGGCCCGCGCTCGAGAAGCCGGGGGACCTCGCCTCGATCCTCAGTAACCTGCAGCAAGGGGATGTGCTCTTCATCGACGAAATCCACCGTCTCCGTCCCGTGGTCGAGGAAATGCTCTACGCCGCGATGGAGGACTACGCGCTCGATCTCGTCATCGGCAAGGGGCCCACGGCTCGATCGATGCGGCTGACGCTCAAGCCGTTCACACTCCTCGGTGCGACGACCAAGGCGGGTGCGATGAGCGCGCCGCTGCGGGACCGATTCATCCACCACTTCAAGCTCACATTCTACGAACTTCCGGAAATGCAACAGATCGTCGAGCGCTCGGGAAGGCTCCTCCGCGTTCCGCTCCAGAGTGACGCGGTGCACCGGATCGCCAGGAGCAGCCGCGCTACGCCACGCATCGCTAACCGACTCCTCCGTGCGATCCGTGACTACGCGCACGTGCAGGGCAACGTGTCAGTCGACCGCGTCTGCGTCGAAACGACACTTCGCGCACTCGACATCGACGACCGCGGCCTCGATGCCACTGACCGCCTGATCCTCGAGAGCATCGTCACCACCTTCAACGGCGGACCCGTCGGCCTCGGCACGATCGCGGCGGTCCTGGCGGAGGAAGAGGACACGGTCGAAGATGTGTATGAGCCGTATCTCCTTCAACAAGGGTTCCTCCAGAGGACGCCGAAAGGACGGGTAGCAACCAAGAAGACGTACGAAGCGCTGGGAATGGCGGTGCCGGAGGGGGCACAGGTAACACTTTTTTAATCATTCGTCATTCACTGTACCGTCACCGTGTCCATCATCTTCTCAAACGTCATCACGTGGTCGTCGAAGGTTTCGGCGCTATCCGCGAACGTCCACACGTATGCCTGCTTCCCCCTGAGCATCCAGATTTGTGCGAACGTCATGTCCCCGGCGCCCGACGATGCCGTGAAGATCACCCGATGCGCGCGGTAGGTTCCCGCGAGGAGGATGTCCTCGGAGCGGAGGAGCGCGTACCGTTCGAAGTAGTCCCGTTCCATGCGGATGCCCAGCTCCGTGTACTCGGCAAGCGTCAGTTCCGACGGGAGATCCTCCACGACGAGATTCACGTTCTGGCGGAAGCCAGCGGAGCGCTCTTCTGGGGATCCTTCGGCCCTTCGGCTACACTCAGGGCAGGCAGGCTCATCTCGATGCTGAGCACTCGATGCCGAGGCAGGGCGAGAGAGGAACATCGCGACGAGTGTGAGGGGGAACGTCCTCTGGAGCAGGTCAAGCCGTTCCCAAGACGAGGGATACTGCATCTTCGTGCCGAACTCGCCGCTGGAAAACGTCCGGTCGAGCGGCGTATCACGGATCGAGAGCATCGCGGGGTTGCGCACCGTTCTCTGGCGCGCGGCCGCTCTGATGCTGCGGCGGCTCGGGCGTTCGACGGCGGTTCCGTCCGGGTTCTGCCACACCCGTCCACCGACGGGCACGGGGACAACGAGCAGGTCGATCAGCAGGCAGAGGATCAGGAATTTCACCACCGCGGCAGGATAGCCGTCCCGCGCTTGACCGGAAAGCGTTTTCGGTCGCCGGCTATCCCGATGCCATGATCCGGGAGACCGCGTTCTGCATCCTCTTCACGAAGAGATGCTTGGAGAATTGCTCCGCGCGCCGCCGGCATGCGCTGCGGCCCCATTCGCGCTTCTCGCACCGTTCCATGGCGTCGGCAAGAAATTCGGATTCGGGCACGTCGAAGAATTCTGCGACATCGTCTGTCATGGTCTCCTTTGCACCGCCTGCACGGTAGGCGATCACCGGCGTCCCACACGCCAGCGACTCGAGCGGCACGAGGCCGAAGTCCTCCTCGCCCGGAAAGAGTGTCGCGCGTGCACCCGCGTAGAGCTCCTTCAACTCCTCATCGGTCCGGTAGCCGACGAACTCGACCGTGGGACCCGCGATCGCTTCCAGGGATCTTTTTGCAGGCCCTTCGCCGGCGATGACTAGGTTCGCTTTCCGTTGATTGCATGCCTGAACAGCGAGGTCGATTTTCTTGTATGGGGCAAGTTGTGATACGATCAGGTAGTAGTCTCGAGTTTCGAGTTTCGAGTTTCGAGTTCCCGCAACTCGCAACCCGCAACTCGAAACAGCCGGTGGCTTGAACCAAAAATCATCAATCGGCGGATAGATCACTTTCGATGCTCTCCTCCAGTACAGTTCAATGCGCCGCCGCACCTCCTCCGATGCCGCAATGAGCGCATCGGGCCGGTCAGCCGATTCGCTGTCCCAGATCCGCAGGCGGTGGAAGAGTCGGGAGAGCTCTGCCCTCTTCAGCGGCCCGAGGAGTCCCGTACCTGCCCGCTCAAGCACGTCATGGGTGCGGTCCCACAGGTAGCGCGCGGGGGAGTGCACGTAACAGAGGTGCCGGGGTGCCGAGTTCGTGATGATGCCGTGGGTGAAGGCGGAGGAGCTACTCAAGACGAGATCGAACCCGGAGAAATCCCATTCCTCCACTGCGGCGGGGAAGCGGGAGAGGTGGAGGTGATGATTGAATGCAGAATGCAGAATGGAACATGGAGAATATCGGAGAAGTTCCGCCCGGCGCTGGACGCGGCTCGTTCTGATTCTGTCCTTTGGAAACCAGTCGCCCAGCTTGCGTTCGTCATACAGAAGCGTGTAGATGGGGGCATCGGGGAACATCTCCGCGAAGACGCGCAGCATGCGCTCAGCACCTCCTCGCATTGTCAGCAGTTCATGAACAAGGGCCACGTTCATACGTCCAGAGCATAGCGCTCGGCATGACCTTGACAGACTATTTAATATTCACTATGGTATCTGTGATGCTCTCCTCCCTCCTCTTATCGATGATGACACGCCGTTCCCTCATTGCATTCGTTATCGCCTTCGTCGTCCTATTGCCGCTTGCAGTGCTCGCGAAGAGCTTCGATCTCGAATACCGCATCTGCGCGCGCGATGCGATGAACAACCGCGAGAACAGAATCTTCAATGATACGGTGAATCATCATCAAAACCGCTTGCAGGCGTTCCTGGAGCATCGCACGCGCCTCTTTGAGGCGTGGAGCAACGAGAACGACAAAGACCGCACAAATACCATCCGCTTTGCCGACAAGGATTTCAAGAATATCCTCCAATTCCACGAGAAAAATTACAAAGCACTCCTCCGTGATCACGAGAACGGCTTCCGCAACGATGAGAAAAACTGCCGCAATGCCTACAACGACCGGGTCAAGCAGGTGCCCACAGGCGCCATCTGCTTCTCGACCGCCGACTGCCGCCCACCGATCGGCATCTGCACCGTCGACACGGGCGAGTGCCGCCAGAGCTGCCGGCCCGGGAGCAATCCGTGCGAGCTAGTGTGCTCGGGGAGGTGCAAGATCCGCTGATAGAGCCACAGAGAGCGGTCAAGCGGTCAAAAAGCGGTCAAAAATGACCTTTCACTCCATAGCGCTTTTTGCTATACTGTAGGTGTCATTGTTGGAAACAGAGCTTGCTCTGCAACCATCGGTGATCAAAACAAACACCGTCCCGGTAGCAATACTCGAGGCGGTTTTGTTTCTGTGCTGGCTTTCCGTTTTTCGGCAATCAATCATTACGCGAGAACGTAGACGCACTGCTACATGTGAATAGTATAGTATAGGTGGCTTGCCAACCGTAGCGAAGCGACCCAGTGCAATCATGCCCTCCTCCGCCCTCCGGGCTACGGAGGGCAACCTTCGCTTCGCGAAGGTTGGTGGGTCGGGAGGGACTCGAACCCTCGGCCAATGCCTTAAAAGGGCACTGCTCTACCAACTGAGCTACCGACCCAGACGGTTTCACTATAGCTGAACTATCCCACGACATCATTGCTTGACCGCACTTCTGTCGAGCCTAGTATGACTTTCCTATGGCGAAAGCCAAACCGCGAACCTCACCTGGCAAAAAAAGCATCACGCCCCATGACGTCGTCGTGCACATGCAGGGTATGGAGCAACGTCTGACGAAAAGAGTCGATGACAATACAAGGGCTATCGCTCACAATACAAGGGCTATCGCTCACAATGCGGATGCCATCGCATACAATACGAGAGGTATTTCTGAAAACAGTTCCGATCTCCGGACGTTGACTCAGCGCGTGAATACAATGGAAGACAAAGTGATGTGCAGGCTAGATGCTCTCGATGAAGATCTCACGGCGACAATGACCGACACGCTCAAGATTCGCCGGCATGTGGGAATGGCGGTGCCGGACGATGAGTGACCTTCTCTTCTGATCAAGGTCCGATCCTGACGATTCCTTGTTCGATGAGTTCCTGGAGCACCCCCCGCGCCGTCGCATTAGGCGGATCTCGCCGCAGCGTTTCCTTCAACTGGTCCATCGCCTCGGCGGTCTTCCCCAGTTCCAGGAGCGCGATCGCGAGGTTTGCACGAGCGTCGTGGAGATCAGGATCGCGGCCGAGTGCCTGCCGGTAGAACTCTGCCGCGCGGTCAAACTGTTTCCGTTCACCTTCCAGTACGCCGAGGTTGTAGAAGGGCATGGCGAGGTACGGGGATTCCTCCGCGGCAGCCACGAAGTGCTTCCGCGCATCCTCTTTCTCTCCTCGCTGATACAGCAGACGACCGAGATTGATGTGCGCGAGCGCGTACGCCGGTGACAGCTCCAGGGCTTTTTCGTGATCGGCAACCGCGGCATCCGTCTCACCGTTCAATTCATATGCGAGTGCGCGGTCGTAGTACACTTGCGCATCGTCTTTGAAGGAGAGCGCGACATTGTATTCCGCAAGTGCTTCGTCGATCTTCCCTGCGTCGCGTAGCGCGTTGCCGTACCAGAGATGCCCGAGGCGCGCATTGGGAGATATCTGAGTGACATAGCGGCTCAGTGTTTCGGAGTCACTCCAGACTGTCGACTGTTTGTATGAGAGGATTGAGAGGAAGAGAAGAAAGAGGATGGCGATGAAGAGCGTTCCTCGGCGCGCGAGGCTGGATATTCTCTTTTCCGCTTGCATCAGGAGAAATGCAACGATCATGAAGAGCCCCATCGAGGGAATGTACGCGTACCGGTCTGCAGTCAGGTAATACTCGCCATTCTTGATCAGGTTTCCGAACGAGGGGAGGAAGGTGATCATCGTGAAGGCAACACTGAACGCGCAGATCTTCCATCGTTTCCTCACCATGTATGCAGCCGAAATGACCGCAATCACGAGAAGGAGTGACAGGAGGAAGTCTCCGGATCGCAACGAGATCGATCCGGCGTAGGCGTACATGGGACTGAGTCCCGTGGGGATGACGATCTTCTCCATCGAGAAGATGAACGACTTCGCGCTCACGAGGATGCGCGTCAGGAGCGGGAGATCCGGCGCGTCAATCTTTCCGAACAGTGCGATGATGCCGAAGATCAGGGCCAGAGCGAAGTAGGGGATCTTCTCCAGAATGGACCGTCGGGTGATCTTTCTTCCTTCCAACCAGTCGATCAGGAAGAGGACGACCGGCAGTGAGATGATGGAAACCTTCGACAGTAATCCGAAGAGAAAACAGATGATGCTGAGGAAGTACCAGACGGGCGCAGCCGAACCTTCAGGTTCACCGTGATGTTGCCATCCATGTCTGGCGTACCGAATGTAGGTCAATAGGGAGAGCAGGAACAACGTCGTCGAGAGGAGGTCCTTCCTTCCCGTCGCCCAGACGACGGCCTCGACGTGGATCGGGTGGACGAGAAAGAGCAGCGCCGCGAAGAGCGCGACTGATCGGCTCTTCAAGAGCATGTACGCGAGCACTCCGAAGAGCCCGGTGTTCAGAATATGCTGCAGAAGATTGTGCAGGTGGATCAGGAACGGATGCAGTCCCCCGATTGCGATATCGAATTGATAACTCAGGAACGTCAGTGGAATGTAGAGTTCCGGGTCGTAGGTCGTGAAGATCGTCTTCAGGTGGACCCAGGAGAACGATTGCACTGCGGCGTTCTCCAGAATCAACAGGGGATCATCGAGTTCGACGAATGCGTAGGAGAGCGTCCGGCCGTAGAGCAGAAAACCGAGTGCGAACAGCAGGATCGCCGAAGCGGAGGTCCACTGCTTCGTCGACCAGCTATCGATAATGTGTTGTACGGAGCGCACATGATCATTGTACCATTCGCTACGCTCAGGGCAGGCTCAAGACTGACCAATCTATCCATATGATTGATAGCCATTGTCACCTTGCCGCACCGCAGTTCTCGGATGATCTCGATGCGGTTCTGGCGCGGGCGAAGATTGCTGGCGTCGAGCGGATGATCTGTATCGGAGATGCGACTGAGGAAAGTGAGAGGGGAAGGAAGCTTGCGGAAAAGTATGAACAGATTTTTTGTACTGTTGGTCTGCATCCCCATCAGACCAACAATTGTTCTGCAGACACACTGACGATCCTGAAATCACTCGCCCGCTGCTCGAAAAAAGTCCGCGCCATTGGCGAAATCGGGTTGGATTACCACTACGATTTCTCACCGCGGGACATTCAGCAATCCGTGTTCCGCGAGCAGCTCCAGTTGGCGAAGGAATTGGAACTGCCTGCGGTCATTCACTGCCGGGAGGCAGTTGAAGACGTGTGGACGATCGTCGATGACATCAAGCCTCCAAGCATTGTGCTGCACTGCTGCACCGAGCAGTGGGAGGACGTCGAGCGGTTCGCGGAGAGGGGATACCTGCTTTCGTTCACCGGAATCGCGACGTACCCGCATGCGCAGGTCATCCGCGAGACGATCAGGCGATGTCCGTTGGCGCAGCTAATGATCGAAACGGATGCCCCCTACCTGGCTCCTGTCCCGCACCGTGGCGAGCGCAACGAGCCGGCGTTCGTCGTGGAAGTCGCGAAGCTCATCGCAAAGCTCAAGGACGTCTCATTCCAGGAGCTGGATCGCGCGACGACGGAGAATGCCATCCGGTTTTTCGACCTCCCCGTATGACAAGAAGAATATCATTCTCTGGGCGCTTACGACTTCGCGAATTCGATCGTGATGATCGTCTTCTTCCTGTACTTCTCACAATGGCTCGTCGTGGAAAAGGGCGTCCCGGATGTCTGGTACAACATGCTCTTCACCCAGGCGGGCAACTGGCTGGGGCAGATCACCGGTCTCCTCGTGACAGTTCCGTTTGTCGCCGGAGCGGTTCCCGTTCTAGGTGCGCCCGGCCGGCCGCAGACGTTCCTGCCCGCCATCGTGCTCTTCGTTCTCCTCGCTCTGCCGATGCTCCTGTTCCTCCGCCTTCCGAAGCGGGTACAGCCCGGGATGCGCATCGATGTCGTCGCGGAATATCGCAGCCAGTGGCAACGTTTCCGCGCACTGGTCACCACGCCCGGGATGGGAACATTCCTCCTCGCGTACTTCTTCTTCAATGACGCGATCATCACCGTGTCGAACAACTTCCCGATCTACCTGGAGAACGTCTACGGCGTCTCCGACGATGTCAAGTCGCTTCTCCTCCTCGGCATTCTGCTCACGTTCGTGCTCGGCGCTCTTCTCTCCGGCTGGGTGACCGACTGCCTCGGCATCAAGCGGACGCTCGTGCTCTCCCTCGCGGCGTGGGTTGCGATCTTCCCCATCATGGGTATCACCGGGGACTTCACGGTGTTCGTCCTCCTCTGCGTCGTCATCGGGCTGCTGTTCGGTTCCATCTGGACCGTCACACGCGTGGCAATGACCGCGCTGTGCCCTCCGAGCATGCTGAATTTCGGCTTCAGCTTCTACACGCTTGCGGAACGCGTCTCGACGCTCGTCGGGCCGCTGGCTTGGGGCATCATCACCTCCTCATTGACCGATCTCGGCCCGCTCCGGTACCGGATCGCCATGATCGCCATGGGATTCTTCGTCGCTGTCGGCCTCTTTGTTCTGCGGAATACCAGAATCGGCTCTTCATAATTCAAACGTCATAACTCATACTTCATCCGTGCCCTCGTAGGTCAACGGATAGACCGCGAGCCTCCGAAGCTTGAGATACAGGTTCAATTCCTGTCGAGGGCACCAGCCTTCGCCCTGCACCTTCCGAGAAGGTGCTGGGCTATGGCCGGCAAGCCATTGACAGAATAGCAAAAACAGTGATGTGATGCTTCACTATGGATCTCGTATCGCGGGATATCATCGACATGCGCGCGGTCGGGCTCACGACCGCGGTAGAGGCAGTAGCGTCGGGTGCATACAAGAACGAGAAGCGACTCGCCAGGATCCAGGCCGACGCTCTCAGGTTTTGCAACTCTTGGGGGAGCAGTACGCCGTATTTTGCCGATCTCCTGCACTATGCGCACAACGTGGATCTGAATGATTTCGAGGCGATCTTCCCGTTCCTCCTCACATTCTATGAAGCCATGCCGGAGGCGAAAATCCTGACAGAAGGTGGAAGCCTCCCCGAGAATGAGGAGACGGAACTTCGTCACCAATTGCAGGGCTTGTTGGAACAGCGAAAACTCTATGAGATCTACGGCCCGCAGCCTCAAGTGGAGCAATGGATCGCCGGAGTCACTGCGAAGATCGGAGCAATGCTGAAGAGCGCGAAAGGTCTGGACCAGAATAACGGAGCGCATCTCGCACAGTTGGTTCTCGGCACGCTCGCCTCTCTTCGCGTGCTCATGGCGGGAGCGGGGGACATCTTCCGTCAGTCGCATCCGGCGGAAAAAGAATTCAACCTCGTTGCGCGTGGTATCTCCCACATCCGACGAGCCGTGATCTACACGCTGATCCGCGATGTTCTTGCGACGATGCCGCAGGCGGGGCTTCCGGGATTTGCCGCGAACGTGAAAAATTTCGTGGAAACCCGGTTGCGCTCCGCTACGATGTCTTCCCGCAGGGAGTTTGCAATGGCGAGACACTACGTTTCACTCCTCGAGCGCGAACAAGGCGAATTCAGGGAAATCGAGGAGGCACTGGAGCATTTCTATCATATTCATCTCCTTGCGGAATCTTTTACAGGGACGGCCTTCACGGATGTAACCGCGGAATGGGAGCCGGAACAGCGTGTCCTCCCCTGGGGCATGGTCTCACTCTGCGAGCCGTTCGATGAGAAGTCCGGACGGATGGCGTACTACACGGCTGACGGCGCAGCGCGCATGAGCGCGATCGAACTCACGCATCCTGATTCCCCCTATCCAGATGGCAATCCCTGGAGACCGCTCATTCCAGACATCAAAGAAACGTTCGCATTCCGCTCCGCCATCGATTGCCAGTTCGACGATGACCGAAAGCCGTACGTGTTCCACGGCGCGGATGCACTGGCGCCTCCCCCGCAATGTCCCGAGTATGCAGAGATGCGGAGGACCCTCACCGCGGTCGACCGGCATTTCTGCGGAAAACTCCTCGCACTGTGGGAAGAATTCCCCGAGCTTTTTTCCGTCATGGACGTCCTCGGTCCCTTGCTCTTCATCCGAACGAACGAGGGGCTTGTGCTGGTCTTCCGCAGCGAGCACCAGAGCGATATCACAGCAAGCACCGGCACTGCTCCGGATGACCCTGCTCGGACAGAAGAACATCTGCGCAGGTACGGCATTGCAGTGACCGGAGAGTGGAGGAGCACGTTGGTCAACGCTGTTGAGACGGTGGAAGAAGCACTGCCCGAAACTTCGCCAGACGATCCCAAGTACTGGCGTGCGAAAATCAGGACAGTGCGTAAGAATATTCCTTCACTTGATTGGCTCATCGAACGACTCAAACGTCTTGGGGAAGTCGATGAGAGTGAGAAGAGAGGAAAAGGTTCTCACGGTCTACTCTCCTTCAGGCGCCACGGTGTCCAGCATCATCACAATACCTGGCAGAGCATTCGCGGAACCGAGGCGATCCACCGCGGTATTCTCTACGAGATTCTGCACACGTTCTGCATCACCGAGCGTGAATTCTACGAAACGTGTCTCGTGAAGTAGCTACTTCGCATGCTTCTCCATCACCGCCGTGATCCGGTCGAGTTCCTCCTGCGGCGGCTTCTGGATCTGCTCGCCGAAGGTCCAGTACTTGCCGCGATTGTAGATGACGGGGAGCGTGGCGGCATTGTCGATGAGATGGATCACCTCTCCCGCGAACAGGATATGATCGCCATAGGGGCGTTCGTCGATCAGTCGGCACTCGAGCTGCAACGCGGCTCCTTCGATGAGCGGCGCCTTGATCGTCTTGGCCGCCATGAAGCGGAACCCGAGTTCCCTCAGCGCGTCCATCTTGTTCGTCGTCTTCCCCGAGTACTTCCCCGCGAGGCTGGCAAGGACGTTCTGACCGCTCGCCGCGATGCTCACACCGAATTCCTTCGTCGCGCGGATGTTCTCCGTCGTCGCCTTGTTCAGTCCCAGGCAGACGGCGAGAATGCCGGGTGAGTACGAGAGGTGGTGCGTCCACTCCGCAGCCATGACGTTCTCGCCGTGCGGACCGGCGCTCGTGATCAGCCCGACGTTCGTCACGAATGCGTGGTGGGCGGTGCTGCCGTAGGGGATGTCCATAGAGCGTGAGTGGCTTGGAGCGGG
>CAZLYW010000032.1:0-13819 GCA_964563915.1 uncultured Candidatus Peribacteria bacterium
GTCCGGGCGGCCTTCGCGCTCGGTGGCAAAGGGAGCGGCCGCGCAGGCAGCGAGGAAGAGTTGCGGGAGATTGTGAAAGTGGCGTTCGTGGAATCGCATCAGGTTCTCGTGGAAGAGGATCTGACAGGATGGAAGGAAATCGAGTACGAGGTCGTACGGGATCGTGCGGATAACTGCATCACGGTCTGCAACATGGAGAATGTGGATCCGCTCGGCATTCACACGGGCGAATCGATCGTCGTCGCGCCGAGCCAGACGCTGGATAATTTCGCGTACCAGATGCTGCGGTCGATTTCGCTGAAGGTGATCCGGCACCTCGGCATCGTCGGGGAATGCAACATCCAGTTCGCGCTCGATCCCCGCTCGCGCAAGTACCGCGTGATCGAAGTGAACGCCCGCCTCAGCCGCAGCTCCGCCTTGGCATCGAAGGCAACGGGCTATCCACTCGCGTTCGTCGCGGCCAAGCTGGCGCTCGGTGCTACGCTCCCCGAGCTTCGCAACGCGATCACGCAGGTGACGTGCGCCGACTTCGAGCCGTCGCTCGACTACGTCGCAGTCAAAATGCCCCGGTGGGACCTGCAGAAGTTCCGGTTCGTCAGCGATCAGGTGACGAGCGAGATGAAGTCCGTTGGCGAAGTGATGGCGCTCGGGCGGACCTTCGAGGAAGCTCTCCAGAAAGCGGTCCGAATGCTCAACATCGCGGCGGACGGCCTGTATCCGGTGCCCTTCTCCTTTGAGGACATCAACCGGGAAGTGAAGCGCCCCACGCCCCGCCGCCTCTTCGCGGTGGCCGCCGCGCTCGAGGGCGACTGGACGCCCGCCGAAGTCTCCATCGCAACGGGCATCGATCGGTGGTTCCTGGAACGTATCCGCTCGTGCGCACTGGTCGCGAAAGATCTCCTGCAATCTAGGGCGGGAACACTCAACGCCGGACTCCTCCGAAGCGCCAAGCGCCACGGTTTCTCGGACGTGGCGATCGCCACGATCCGCGAGGAGGACCCCGAGGATATCCGCCAGAAGCGGATTGCAGCGGGCATCGTTCCCGTCGTGAAGCAGATTGATACGCTGGCCGGCGAGTTCCCCGCCCAAACGAATTACCTGTATATGACCTATCACGGAAATGAGAGTGATGTATCTTTCAAACCGGTCGTTGCGAGTTCCGAGTTACGGGTTACGGGGGCTCGAAACTCGAAACTCGAAACACGAAACCCTGCACATGGGAACAGAGTTATTGTGCTGGGAGGAGGTCCATACTCCATTGGATCATCAGTAGAGTTCGATTGGTGCTGTGTGCAGGCCACGCACGAACTGCAGAAGCAAGGATACGACGTCGTCATGATCAACAGCAACCCGGAGACGGTGAGCACCGACTACGACGAGTGCGACACGTTGTTCTTCGAGCAGCTGACCGAGGAACGCGTCCGCGACATCGCCGATCTCGTCCACCCGGAGGGTATCGTCGTCTCAATGGGCGGGCAGATCCCCAACTCCCTCGCACCCAAGCTCGCCCGCGCGGGGCTGCGGATCCTGGGGACAGACTCCGCGAACATCGATCGCGCGGAGGATCGGCATAAGTTTTCGCACCTCCTCGACACGCTCGGCATCGACCAGCCGTCGTGGAAGGAATTTGCCGACATCGTCTCGGCCCGGGCATTCGCCGAGAACGTCGGGTACCCCGTCATCGTCCGGCCGAGCTACGTCCTCTCGGGCGCGGCCATGGCCGTCGTCCACAGCAACGACGATTTGCAGGCGTACATCGAGCAGGCCGCGCTCGTCTCCAAGGACGCGCCCGTCGTCATTTCGAAATTCGAGCAGGGCGCGAAGGAGATCGAGTTCGACGGCGTCGCGCAGGGCGGCAGGGTGCTCCTCTACGCGATCTCGGAGCACGTCGAAAACGCCGGCGTCCACTCGGGGGACGCGACCATCGTGCTGCCGCCGCAACGAGTGAACGTCGCGACGTTGCGGCAGATGAAGGTCATCGCGAAGTACATCGCCGAGGGGTTGAAGATCAGCGGACCGTTCAACATCCAGGTCCTCGCGACGCGGAACCACTTGAAGGTGATCGAGTGCAACCTGCGCGCGAGCCGGAGTTTCCCCTTCGCGAGCAAGGTCACCGGCGAGAACTTCGCGGTGCTCGCGACGCAGGCACTCCTCGGCATCGCTCCGACAGACAAGCGCTACCAGACAATCGACCTGGACCACGTCGCGGTGAAAGCTGCGCAGTTCAGCTTCAGCCGACTCAAGGGCGCTGATCCACGTCTGGGCGTGGAGATGGCGAGCACTGGCGAAGTCGCGTGCTTCGGGTGGAACGCCGAGCAAGCACTGCTGCTGGCAATGCTCGCCGTCGGCTTCACGATGCCGCAGAAGAATATCCTGGTGACCATCGGGCGGTTGGAGGACAAGATCGAGCTGCTGCCATCGATTCAACAACTGCACCGCAAAGGTTTTGCGTTCCTCGCGACAGAGCGGACACACGAGTTCCTCACTTCTCGCGACCTCCCCTCCGGTCTGCTGCACAAAGTATCGGAGCCCCGCAGCCCCAACATCCGGGAGTACCTCGAGCAGCGTAGGGTCGACCTCGTCATCAACATCCCCACGAGCAGCGGCGCCGCAGAGCAGACCGACGGGTACTTCATCCGGCGGCTGGCCACCGACCACGGGATCCCGCTGATCACGAACGTGCAGCTCGCCAAGCGGCTTGTGGAGGCGATGACGGCAGAGGATCCTGCCTCACTCCCCATTCTAAGCTGGCCGGGGGTGTTGGACGCGCGGTAGGCAAACGAGGCAATCGATCCTTCGGCAAGGCTCAGGACGGGCTACTCGGAATGACAAAAACGTATGATTAGAAAGCGCCTCGATACGCTCCCGGCTCCGCCGGGAGCTACTCGGCGCAGTCGAGGAGAAAACCACGAAGTGGTTTCGTACCGAGTCTTTCTGAAAAAACCCATTGTCATTCCGAGTAGTTCGCGCCGCCTACCCTGAGCGCTGAGCGTAGCGAAGCGTCGAAGGGGAGGCGCGAACGTACGAGAAACTCGTTTTCTTCGTTTGCCTTCAGCTAAAAAATCCCTACAATTCCGGAGTTCTCATCTTTCCTATGTTTCCCTCTGATGACGACATTTTGGCAACCGGCAACAACGCCCAGCAGGGCGACGACGATTCTGGCGTGGCCGGCGGTGGTGCTTCGGACGACGACCAGACGCTCGTAACGAAGGAAGGCCTCAAGAAGCTCAAAGATGAACTCGAGCATTTGAAGACCGTCCGCCGGGCCGAAGTCGCGCAGCGGCTCCGCGAGGCGATCTCGTACGGCGACCTCTCCGAGAACTCCGAGTACGAGGAAGCGAAGAACGAACAAGCCTTCGTCGAGGGGCGCATCATCGAGCTGGAACTCAAGATCAAGAACGCGAAGATCATCTCGGATAAGAAGGAATCGAAGCACAAGGAAGTCGAGATCGGCTGCACGGTGATGCTCCAGAACGTCACCGACGGCGACGACCCCGAGCGCTACACCATCGTCGGCTCGACCGAGGCCGACCCGCTCGACCACAAGATCAGCAACGAATCCCCCATCGGGAAAGCCGTCCTCGGGAAGCTCAAGGGCGATCGGGTGGAGATCCACTCGCCGTCGGGTATCATCGAGTACGAAGTGGTGGCGGTAGCGTAAGGACGAAGAATAATAGAGTAAGAGAATAAGAGGAACTTCCTCAAACTTTCTGCAAGGCAACCCTCGTTCGTGGTTCCTATTAATCTCTTATTCTAGTATTCTTTGGCTATGCCTGATCAGAATCCCCCGCCGCCTCCCGCCGGACAGCAACAGTCAGGACTCCAAATCCCACAGGATGTTCTGAAGAAGCACGGCGACCTCATCGCGCTCATCAAGCAGTCGGAGAGCATGAACGACGAGGAGCGGCAGTACTGGATCAACATCCTGCCGATCATGACGCCGGAGCAGATCCAGAATCTCCGCGACATCCTGGAGAACGAACGCAAGCAGCTCGCCGCGATCGACGCGAAGTACCAGACGGAGATCGAGAAGCTCGGCCAGTCGGAAGTCATCCGGCAAACGGAGGAGGAACGGAAGAAGCGCCGGATGGAGCGCACGGGGAAAGAAACCGCCCACAAGCAGCAGGAAGATCAGACGGCGGAGGATATCCTCAAGCAGATTGAGGGGGGTGGGATGGCGAAGTGAATCAATTGTGAGATACCACGCCAATCGTATCCCGTCGGATGCTCATGACTTCAACGAAGCGACCATTGAGCAGATCCAAAAAATCCACGATGTACTGACTCCGTATTTGAACAGAATCCATCGCGAAAATCGCATTCTGATACACGGCGTACAGCCTATCGACATGAACATATTCAAGAGGAACTTCCTCGATACGGAGAGATGTACATTCCATAAAAGCCTCGCGTGTCGCAAGGCAAACCGCACGGCAGGCATCAAGGATTTCTTTTTCCCCTGCGGTTTTCTCCAGATCGGAGAGAGCGGCTACAGATTTCTCAGACTCAGTGAGGAATTGATCAAGGCGGGCAATGCCCTCTGTGCTTCCTGTGGGATCGTTTGATCGAGTGCCAGGACTATCGGAATCAGGCTGCATAGCGATCAAGTATAGACGGGAGTGGATATTCCGCAACATCGCATAATCAACTCATCAATGAGTGCGAGCAACTCCTGTGCCGATTCCGCCGTCGCGCGGGTGCCGCCTGTTTTGAGGTCGCGGTCGGCGGCGACGGCCCAGGAAACGAGAGCGCGGAGTTCGGGCAGCGAGATCTTCTGCGCAAGCGGGAGGAAGGTCTTCGCGGTCGGGAACGGCACGCCGGCGGCCGAGGCGATCTTCGCCGGGTTGCGCTCGCCTTCGGCAACGCACAGCGTGACACCGACCAGACACCGAACCATCCAGAGCAGCATGTTCCATAGCGAGAACGGGTCCTCCCCTGATCGGAGGAGCATGCGCACGTACCCGAGCATCGCCGGGAGATCGCCGCGAACGAGCAGCGACGTGAGCTGCCAGATTTCCTGGTCGCCCGAGGGAACGGCGAGGAGCGTGACGTGCGCGGCGGTGATCACCGGACCTGCACCTAACGCGATCTTCGTCAATTCTTGAGCGAGCGTTTCCTGATCCTCGCCGACGATCCGCAGGAGCAATTCGATGGCAGCCGGTTCGATTGCAGGGGCATTGCATGCAACGCCCCCGCCGCATTGCCGCGCGAGCGAACGCATCCAGTCGTGGAGCAACTTCCCCCGCAGAGGAGCGAATTCCTTCACCGTCGCCGTTGCCAAGAGTTCTTTGAGTCCTCCCAACCGCTTGTCCGGCGCGGGATCGACGAAGAGGAGAACGCACGACGGGTGGACGGCATCGAGCAGACGGCGCATGTCCTCTTTCGGGAACGTCGGAACGCCGTTAATCACAGTCAGCCGGCTCGTAGCGATGAAAGGGGCTGTACTGACCTCATCGAGAACTTTTTGCAATGAAATATCTGATCCGTCAATAGATCGCAAATTTTCCGCTCCGTGTTTCACCGCAAACTCCTGCATCCAGCGGCGTTTCTCCTGCCGGAGCGCGAAGAGGTTCACACCGGTGAACAGGAAGACGTTCTGCATGAGAAGGGAAATCTAGCAGAAGAAGGATGCATACGACAACAACATTTGCAGTACAGTCAAATCCTCACGCATTGAGAGAAAAGGCTGTTTGAGCTATACTGAAAGGATTTATGAAAACCTTGCGCACGCTCCTCACCGGATACACATTTCGGACAGTGGCCCTCGGGGCGTTCTGCGCCATCGGCGCCTTTGCGGTGGGCATCGAAACCGCTGGGGATGTGCATCCCTTCGCGAAGAGCGAAGCGGCGATCCAGGAGATGACGGTCGGTCTCGTCCAGGGTGATGCGAACGGGAACGGCATGCTCGATCCGACGGATGCGTACATCGTCTTCCAGGCTGCCGAAGGGCTCAGCGCGCCATCGACAGAGGAAACGCTCCGCGGCGATATGGACGGCGACGGACAGCTGACGGAGAGCGATCTCAGAGACATCCTCCATCTTCTCTCCCAATCGTGAGATGACCTCGCGCACTTCTGCCCAGAGACGGCACCTCTCCGCCCTGGCGGTTCTCGCCATGCTCTCCATCGGCTGGCCGATCTCCGCGCATGCACAATCCGTTCTCCCGACGCTCGTTCTCCGGCCGCACTGCGAGGCGATAGACCAGACGCTCTGTCCACCATTCGACGTCGCCGATCCCTCAACGCTCCAGACGCCGCCACTCTCGACCGGCGATACGCTAGATCTCGACGTGGTCCTCGAGAACCCCCTGCAGGAGAAGATCGGGAAGTTCCGTCTGTGGATCTCGTACGATGTCGAGGCGCTGGAAGGAACCGTGCTCTCCGTCTCTCCGGCGTTCCCGATTGTCGCCCCGGGCCAAGCGGATTTCTCTCCGCTCTCCGGATACGCGAAGATCGCCGCAGGAGCAGCCACCGGCAGCGAACCTGCAGACGCGATCCTCCCCATCGCACGATTGATGTTCACCGTGAAGAACTCCGCGAATGCCCCATCGACGCCGCTGAGCTTCTACGACCAGCGTGCGGGCACCGACGGCCACACGGTCATCACGACAGTCACGGCGCCAACGCAGAATGTGCTCTCGGCGCCGCTCGGAGCGCTCCTCGTGCAACTCGTCCCCTCCCCCACCGCCGCTCAGGAATCCTCCGCCGCAGCGATCGCGAGTACCGATGACAACTCAGCCTCTGACGTATCGTCGGCATCCTCGACTTCGCCTGCCCTCCGTAGCTCGCCGCAAGTGAGCGAAGGAGGGCCTGCCCTCCGTAGCTCGCCGCAAGTGAGCGAAGGAGGACCTGCTCCCGAGAGTCCGAATACGTTCGGCTTGATTCAAATCCAGAACGTCCGCGTCGGCACCAAGGAGAGCTCGCTCTACGTGACCTGGGACGCGCTCAGCACCCCGAAGCTCCAGGGCTACAACGTCTACTACGGGACACTGCAGGGACGGTACCTGAACCGTCGCAGTGTCTCCGTCGCCTCCCGTGGCGCGATGATCCGCGATCTGCCGACCGGCAAGACCTACTACGTGGCGGTTCGCGGCGTGGATGACGGAAACCAGGAAACAGCGTTCAGCGCCGAGGCATCTGTCGACATCGGCAACCCATCGACGTCGTCCTCGCCCATCGTCGGCACGCTCGATCTAGTCGCCGACGTCGCTCCGAGCACCAGCGCTCCCGAGAATCCCGTCGGCCAGATGCGCGAGACGGCAGTCCCCGGAACGTCCGGGGCGCCCTCGGGCTTCGTCCTGCTGCTGCTCGGTTCCGCCGCCATCGGCACACTGCTCGCGTGTCGGCGACAGATGACTGCTTCCCGGAGACTCCCCGTATGACCGACCTGCACCCCCACTGGCATTCCGACGACGATACCTCGCACCGTTCTGAGCCCGGCTTGCCCGCCGAAGCTCCCGACCTGCCCGGCGTGCGCATCTCCGTCAGGCCCGCATCGCGGCTACCGGCAGCGATCGCCGGCATCGCTGTCTTCACCATCGTCGGCATCACACTCGCGGGCGGATGGCAGGCGCTCACCGCGCAAATCGGCAGCGGTACTACGGGGAGCGGCACGACCGCGTCTTCCCTGCCTGGTGATCTCGCTCCCGTCGAGATCCACATCAGCACCTCCAACGGTTTCCAGCCGGAAACCGTCACCGTCAAGCCGGGGCAGCGGATCATCTGGATCAACGACCAGTCGATTCCCCACATTCTCACGTCGCAGACACTCAGAGACGGAAGTGGCGCGTATGTGAATACGCCCGCGGTCTTCCCCGGTGCGACGGTGACCTTCACCGTGGGGGCGCGCGAGCCAGACGGTCAACACACGATCACTTCGACAACCGATCAGACACTCATCGGCACGGTTGAGGTGAGCCTCAGAGCCACGCAGGCATCATCGTCGCCACGGAAGGCACCGTTCGGCAATCTCGACGGCGTCAAGCTTCCATCGGGTCAGGGGAAGGTCGGCACCAAGAACTCGTCGTCGAAATCTCCCACGGCCGCCACGCCGTCTCCCACCCGCTTGCTCCCGGCCGCAGCTGAGCAGATACCGCCGCCTCTCGCGCCGATGGATCCGCAGAGCACCCTCTACGCCAACAGACCGGCGACCATCGACGTGTTCGCCCCGCAGGACTTCCCCTACTCGGCCAACGTCATCGCGCCCGACACGCCCCAAAGCAAAGAACAACCGAACACCGGACCGGGGCTCTGGGCCGTATGCCTGATGAGTATCGCTGTGCTGTGGGGAGCGACGAGGAAATATTTCCGGAGACTTGTATGAGTGCGTGAATCCCCTTGCGAGCACAATTGACCACTTCCCGTCACGGCACTAGAGTACGTTCCGTGCTCCGCATCCGCAGCCTCACGTCCGCCGCGATCCTCCTGACCTTGCTGATGGGCGTTTTCCTGATCGCTCCGTCTGGGCCGGAGTCCTGGACCTCTGTCTCCGCACAAGCCGCCCCCAGGACCGCCCCCGGCGATCGCTTCTATGTGAACATCGACGGCGTCGAGGGCGAGTCGACGGAAGCTGGCCATGTCGGAGACCTCGTGGTGCGCTCGTTCACCTGGAGCGAGTCGCGGACCGACGTCTCCTCTAAAGTGCAGACGAAGGATTTCCAGACGGTCATGGCGTTCGACAAGTCCTCGCCATTGCTGATGCGCAAGACCGCCGTGCGCGACCGTCTCGCGAAGGCCACGCTCACCGCGCGCAACCCGCTCGGACAGGATTACCTCAAGTGGACTTTAGCGGACGTCATCCTCACATCCTTCCAAGTGGATGGGACCGCAGGACAGGGAAAACCGCTCGTCACCTTCACGATGAACGTCGGTACAATGAACGTCGAGTACCGGCCGCAACTCAACAACGGAGGACTGGGGCCGGCAGTGAAGGCAGGGTGGGAGGCGCGGTGAATGCGTCGACGACCATCGAATGGAGCACGTCTTTTCACTTCCTGGAAGACGCCTCCTGACTTCCACGACCATACAACTGATATTGCAACCAATACTGTTGCAGGTCTCGCTCCAGAAGTTCCGGATCAGCAAAATGATGCTCTGATCATTTCGCCGATTCATCCCTATCATACGACTGCAGAAACTCATCAATCCTTTGCTGATCTTCTGACTCCTGCTCACCTTTGTAGTAGAGTTCGATGAAGAAAATTGTGATCGTAGACTCCTGATAGGCATAAATTACTCTGAGTGATGAACCTCGCAGAGACTCGCACGCCAAGCGCGCCTTCACGATGCGCACGTCTTCCCTCGCGGTGAGTATGTTGAAGTGTTTGCCAGTGCCGAGTGGAGTATCGCGAAGCACGCTCTTGAAGCGCTCCATATCTCGCTCCAAAGAACGGTATTTTTTCGCTAGCCTCTTGAATTCCTTGCAGAACCCATCTGTTTCCTTAAAGCGGATCATCATTGTAACTTCTCACGGAATAAGGTTCAGAGCGGTAGAACACAAGCTCGTAGTCGAGAGCTTCTCCCGGCTTCTGTACCTTCCACGGAACATCACCGTGAGAGTAGTCACTCAGATCGTTCGCAGATTTATCAGAGAGCCTCTGAAGCACCTCGTCAATATGCCGGATTTCATCCCCAGTGAAGCCGCTAAGGTCAGGTCGACGAAGGGGGAGGTACTTCTTCTGAGGATACTGGAAGTATTTTCCCGCCACAGGTGCTATCTCACCCCTTTTGACCATGTTACTCACGATGTTACGGAATTCCACGGGAGTCGGTCCGTAACGATTCTTGATGTAGGTTGCGCCTATCAGCTGTTCCTCGAACTTCTCGTAGAAGTCGAAGTCGATGAAGTACAGAAGCTTATAGAGGACGGTCTCACCAACGTTCGGCTTGGCTCCAACTTTTTCCAGGATGTAGAGCAGAACCTCCCTGAATTTTCCAAGCTTCTTCTGGGGCACGCTGATGCGGAAACCCGGTTTCTTCTCCCGGTGCACCGTACCGTCTGGCAAGACCACTTGCACGGGGGGAGTTCCTCTCGTGAGCTCCTCCAGTGTCATACCATAGATTTCCGCGAGCTTCTGGGCTTCTTTGACGGTGAGCCCCCGTTCTCCTTTCTCGATGAGCAGGTATGTTGGACGCGAGAGGCCGAGTTCCTTCGCAAGATCCTCTTGTGAGAGTTCATGCTGCTCCCGCAGTTGCCGGAGATATGTTGGTGAGAAAGTCATGATCACCCACACATGCGTACTGAGGATACAGGTCGTAAGTTTTCCTGTCAATGGCTCTGTAAAGAATATTGACACTCGGTTGTTCTTAGGAAAACAACTCTTTCGCGCAGGCATCCACTGCACCTTCCTTGGTGGAGATTTCCGAGCTTCGAACTCTTGAATATGTTGCAGGAAGCCATTTTCTACGGCTCTACCCGGCCACGGCAGCTAGCCCTTATGGGTGTAGCTTCGAACTACACGGTAGAGGGCGATAAACTCTTGCCTAAGCTAAGAACCCCCTTCCGTCAGGCGGCGAAGAGGGGGGAGTGTTCAGAATGGTGGGCCGGGCTGGACTCCCTTCGGTACGCCGCTCGCTCCGCTCGCGGCTACTCAGGGTAAACTTCTCGTCCAGCCCGTTAGAAGCTACTGAATTCTCGAGATATTGATGTCGCTTTTGAATTCTGGTGGGCCGGGCTGGACTCGAACCAGCGAAGGCGTAAGCCACCTGATTTACAGTCAGGCCCGTTTGACCGCTTCGGTACCGACCCACGTTATAAACGACAGCTGAAAGAACATTTGGATGTTGCCTGATTGTATGGGATACATTCCCGTTGTTCAATGTTTTGACAATCGGGTATAAGGTTTATCTATGCAAAGCAATCCTGAACAGCCGATCCGTACTGAAAGTAAAAGTAAGTGGATGCAAACAAGAAAGGTTCTGGTGCACGTAACATGTGATCAGGAACCACAGGAACTACTTGAAAGAATGCGGACGATGTTGCAGGCGATTCCGGGTGGCGTTCTTCTGATGAAAAATACGTACGTTGAACGGTTTCCGCCACAGATATATCTTGATATCCCATCACTGAAACAAGTTGAACTGACAGCTGACCAGAAGGCGAAGCATCACATCGAATCAATCATCTTCCGGGTCAGTGTGGATGCGCGAATGCTATGCAGCGAAATAGAAGGCCCCGTCAGGGAACATGTTGATCCGCTGAAAGGCGTGCATTCTGTTTATGTGACCGATGATTACGGTATGGACTGGTAGTTTGCCAGTTACTGCTTGACCATGATCTTATCCAAGTCAGCCAAGCGTATTAGTCTTGGACAAGCGTATCGGGGGACTTTCACTTGAACGACGCTTTCATTGAAGCCTTCTACGAAGAAAACATCGCCGGGATTAAAAGTATGTTGGCCTTGCTTGGGACCCAAACCGACAAATTCTACATCAAGTGTTACTGTATTTCCGACTGTGTATCGCTGATCTTTTTGAAGCATGCCAGCGGTCATTGACGTAATGGATTGATCTGCACCACTGTGATCGGCATCGGTATCTTCCAAGGGATCTTTTCTGAAATTTGCTATGGAATACATTCGAATGGCATCTTTTTCGACCGGATCACTTGCTACGCCTAAGGCCTTCTTAAGATCCGCATAACTTTTCCCCCTGTGTAGGTCAATGAATTTATTAAGACCACCAGCAACTTCCGGCTGATGCCGTAGTCTGCTTTGATCATCTTCGCCGAAAACATCAACGACCAGTCCACCCTTTGATTCACGATCATCTTTCGCCATACCTTTATCGTAGTGACGTTACTGCAATTTGCAAGTTAGTGGCTTAAACCGATGCATCATTGCTTCGATAAAAACGGTATTCAATTCATACACTTCGCGCCGGATATCTTCCCTTCGGGCGCCTTTGTCGAACATGGTTGGAAAGGACTCGAACCAGCGAAGGCGTAAGCCACCAGATTTACAGTCTGGCCCGTTTGACCACTTCGGTACCGACCCACGATTGAAAGGCGCTGCTGAAAGACCAACGTGCGTTACTAGATTCTACTGTAGATTTTTCGATTATTCAATATTTTGACAATGGTCTTACCACAACTTGCTGAGAATTAGTGCTACCCCCGCCACCCCCATCGCGACCGTGATGATGCCCCCAAAGATGTTCGCCCGCACCGAATTCACCCGCTCCCCCATGATCCGCCGATTGTTCGCAATCACGAGAATGATCATCAGGAGCGGCGGCGCGATGATGCCGTTCAAAACCGCCGTGTAGTACAGCATCGCAAAGGGGCTGATCGGCGTGAAGTTCACGAGGAGTCCGATGAGCGTCGCGATCGTGATGACGCCGTAGAAGCTGTGGGCTTTTTCTGGTCGAAGGGAGAGACCCTCGCGCCATCGGAAGGCTTCGCAGACTGCGTACGACGCCGACCCCGCGAGGATGGGAACGGTGAGCAGCCCCGTGCCGATGATTCCGAGCGCGAAGAGCGCGAAGGCGAAATCGCCCGCGAGCGGCCGGAGGGCTTCTGCCGCCTGCGCGGCGGATGCGATGTGCAGAATACCGCCGGCATGGAGCGTCGACGCCGTCGTCGTGATGATGAAGAACGTCACAAGATTGCTGAAGAACATGCCGAGCACGGTATCGGCCTGCATGATCTTGACGTCGCTCTCATCAATGTTCGGCGTGCCTCTGCCCATCGCTTTGAGTCTGCCGTCGGCGATTTCCTCCTCCACTTCCTCGTTCGCCTGCCAGAAGAAGAGGTAGGGGCTGATCGTCGTACCGAGGAAGGCGACGATGTTCATCAGATATTCCCTGGTGAACGCGACGTGCGGGATCATGGTATGCGTGATAATGGCCATCCAATCCTGCGTGACGACGAACGCGACGAGGACGTACGCGACGAGCGAGAGCGCGAGATACTTGAGGTACAGAGCGTACGTCTTGTAGGTGACGAAGATTTCCAGAAGCAGCGTCACAACTGTCATCACGATCACGAGGACGGCGAACGGCACAGGGATGAGGAGTTGCGCAGCGGCGGCCATCGCGCCCAAGTCCGCGCCGATGTTCACGGTGTTGGCGATCAGGAGGAGGAAAACCGCGCCGCTGAGGAGTTTTCGCGAATAGTGACGGCGGATGACGCCCGAGAGACCTTTTCCTGTCACGAGCCCGATCCTCCCACACATTTCCTGCACCGCGATCATGAACGGCAGCGTCCAGAGAGCCATCCAGAGCTGCGCGTACCCGAAGATCGCGCCCGTCTGGGCGTACGTCGCGATCCCGCTCGGGTCGTCGTCCGAGGCCCCAGTGATAAAACCAGGACCGAGACGACCGAGGACTGTATCGAGCTTCCCCCGCATTGCATGAGATTGTACTCGAGATTGTCATGCCGAGTAGCCCCGCACCATTCCGCAGAAGGTGCGGGGCGTATCGAGGCACAGGGCCGAGCTTCTGGAGAAACGATCGTGCCTTCGGAGTGTCTGAGGATTCCATCCTGATGGAAAACTCTACAGACGTTCAGCCTCCGCAGGAAATGTCGTAGATCGACTGTGTCGATTTTTCCTCTTGTACTCGAGCTCTATGGAGAATACTGGAGTTCGCAGGCCGCGGCGGCTTCCCCTGAACATCGGCAACCGTACAGTGCTGCCAAGCATTTCCTTCCCCCACCCTTCCATGCCTGCTACAGCAGAACGAGAGATAACCCTCCGCCCGGCGACGCTCAGGCTTTCTGAGGGAGCGCAAAAAAACGGTGATGTCGATCGCTACAGACAGACTCTGGACTATCCGGAACTCCACCACCTACAGGCAACAATCAACCAGTGGTTCGAAAAAAA
>CAZLYW010000033.1:0-8782 GCA_964563915.1 uncultured Candidatus Peribacteria bacterium
ATGATCAGCAGCGCGTACCCCTCCGGGACCTTCACGATCACGTTCCCAGGAACGAGCGCGATCTTCCCGGGCTCGATCACGGTCGTTTCGCGCGTGATCAGGTCAAAGCCGACGGCACCAGACGATTCGTATTTGGGGAGGGGCAAAGTCGCGTCGATGCGGTGGATGAAAACAGAAAGACTCATGGGTCAAAACTTAGTGCAAAATCCGTGGAGTGTCGAGCGGCGATCTATCAGCCGAAGATATTCTCGTGAGTATCAGTGGCATGAAAGATGATCACTTCTTCCCCTTGCTCGTTTCGCGTTAGTTGGTAGAGGAGAAGCCAATCTCCTTCGATATGGCAATCGCGTCTGTTTTGAAGTTCTCCTTGGAGCAAATGATCTTTGTAATGTGTCGGGAGAAGAATGCCTCTCGTCAGCATTTGCATCACGACATTCAGTTTCTCGATTTTTTTACCAGATCGTGCAATTCGCTTGTAGTCACGACGAAACCGCTTCGTGGTTTTTGGAATCCTCGGATTCACAATCTACGCAGGGAATCAAAGAGGTCCTTCTCATTCTTGTAGGTTTTTACTCCGATTCCTCTATCTGCATCGCGCAAATCTTTACGCAACCGCGCATTCGGAATTTCCGACGGCCGAACCGGCGTGGGCAGAAACGGGAGTCCGCCAAAACGTTTTATTTCCATATAGAAGAGATACATCGCCTGCGACGGTTTGATGCCCTGCGTCTTCAGGATCAATTCCGCTTCTCTCTGGAGTACCGGATCAATTCGGTGCTGTATGCGTCCTGTTGGCATAGTGTGAAAAGGTGACAAATGTACTCCAATTGTACTCTCCTCCCGTCGGACGATCAAGCAGAATTCCTTTCGCGCGTGATCGGGTCAAAGCCGACACTTCGGCAAGCTCAGTGCAGGCACTTCGGCAGGCTCAGTGCAGGCACTTCGGCAGGCTCAGTGCAGGCACTTCGGCAAGCTCAGTGCAGGCTGTGCCCGCGGAGTGGTACTGCGGCAGGGGCAAGGAAGCGTCGATTCGTGAGATACGTACCTGCATGGAGGCAGTATGCCTGCTTACCTCAGGGTCTTAAAGTATTCGGTGGTGACGTCCTTCTTGAGGTATTCTTTTTCTTTCGATGCTCCCTGTTCCATGAGGTAATTCCGGGTGCTGCGGTCGCTTTGTTCGTTCAGGACCTTTTTCAGTGTATCCGTGTGGGCTTGCAGAGCTCGCTTCAATTCTTCTTCGACTTTGGGCGCAGCTGCGAACACCTTTTGCTGAGTTGCATCTGGCACTGTAGGACCACGCACATCGAGAACGCCAAGAGCATGCAAATACTCTTCTTTCTCGACTCCTGTTGCCTTCCATTTGAAGTTATCACCTAACTGTTCAAAGAGTTTATGGATGAAGGCGTACGAACTGTCGCGGAACTCCTTCACGGCCATTCCGTCCGTCGACGGTCCCGTGCTGTTGTAGTCGTTGGTCGTCAGGGACAGGCGAGCGAGTTTATCCAGGCCTTTGCGCGTGAGGATATTATCCATGTGCAGGAATGATGTCACGGCGGTGGCGATTTCCCGGGCGTCGTACGCCGTGAATCGGGCCAATCCTTCGCGTTCCATATCCGCCAGGCGACTGAAGGCTTTGAACTTCGTGGTGAATCCCACGTAGGAGTTTTTGGCCGACTCTTTCGTGATCTTGTAACGATCGCCGCTGAGCAGGCCGGTCACTTCGCTGATGAAGCCCCAGTCGACGGCCGCGACGATCATCGGGAAGTCTTCGTGGTCGATGTTCTCGATGTTCGCGCGACCGAGAGCCTTGCTCAAGCGGTGTCTGAACATCTCCTCCCGCAACATTTCGAGCTGCAGGAACAGCATGGTTTTTGCTCCCGGGGTGAAAGGATCCGTATCTGGCCCATGCTCTTCCAGTCGTTCCCCGAGCCGCGTGACTTCGGGAAGCGTATTATTCTTCTGGTAGAAGTAATCGATGAAGGGGAACTTCAAGGTGATCTCGCCGCCCACACCAGCCATGACACGCAGGCGGTCGATGGACAGTAATCCATGCCGTACGGCTTGGATGAGGTAGAAAAATTTATCCTCCATGCGCATCTTCCCATTGCGCATCGCGTAGTGGAGCACTTCTTCGTACAGTTGCGGCTTCACATCGTCCGGCATGGGTTCGTGGATGCCCTGTTTGTATTTCTCCTTCCAGGCGACGTAGAGCTTCAGCTGTTTTTGCAGTTCTCCGGCCATGCCTTGGACGTTCGCCAGCTGGTCCGCCATCGGCGTGAATTCTTTCTTGTGGCTGTCGAAGTGGGAGTCATTGCCTTGCCGCCAGTGGTAGTACTGCTCCTTGTCGTTCCAGAGCGCATTGACCATCTTGCGCAGCCACGTGTCGCGCAGCACATCGCTGCGCAAGCAGGCTTTGATCGGCATGTTGTACCCCGTTAAGCGCATGAACGTTCTCCAGACGCGGTCGTCGTTCCAATCCATTTCTCCGCGTTCGACGAGGAGACTGATGCCTCCACGGAGCAGGTCCTTGTCGTCGGTCGTCGCCAGCATGTCGAGAACAGTATGGCTGTCGATGAACTTCATACTCTCCTGCCATTTGTTCGCCGCCTCGACATCCGTTCCCGAATACCGCCGGTCATGGTACCCGCGCAAACCGGCAAAATACTCACCGTAGTACGGAATCTTGCCACCCAGTACACCCAAAGCGGAGGTGACCCCCGCGCCGGCATCTTTGAGCCAGCGATCCTGGCGACGCTTGTAGATGCTCTTGAGATCCTCTCCGAGGTCCGACCAGAGCTTCACGAGGTCGCTGATGCTGATGAAGACAATGCCGTCGAAGAGACCGGCCTTCTTCTTCGGCGTCTCCTTGGAGATGTCCAGCTGCTGCGTGTCGATCTTTTTGATGATTTCCATCAGATGTTTCGTGAACTTGCGAAGGTGCACCACGCGTCGCACGAGTTCAGTGTCCTCTTCGGGTACTTGACCGTTCTGTCTCTTGTAGAACATGTTGGCCAGCGCTTTGAGTTCGGTTCTGGCATCCTCCCTGGCCCCCCGGAAATCTTCTTCCACCTCCGGAAACTCCGTTCTGTACGCATCGACGAAGGATTCCACCATCTCGATTTCGTGCTTGATCTCCTGCAACTCCGTGTGCACGTTCACACCTGTTGGTTCTTCAGGAAGTCGTTGTGGACCTGTCTGTTTGGCCTCAGCATCTTCTCTCGTATCCTCATTCTCCGGCAGGAAGAGAACACCGCCGTTTCCAGACGTGAATTTCGCAGCCGCTTTGATGGCGCTCGTGTCGAGCGCATCCGGTGCGTCACGATGCTTCTCCAGCTCCTCAAACAGCAGGAGCTCCTTCTTCCGCTCCTCACTTGGTTTCTCCTCTGTCTTTTTCCCTGCATGCACCCATTCCGCATGCCGCACGAGGAGTTCGTTGAACATCTTCTCCATGGTCACGCGATCGGTTTCCTCTTCGAGTTCACGGGGATCGACCGTTCCATCCCGGCTGCGTTGCCGGAGGCGCTCGCGCGCCACGTCGTGCCATGTTTCCGTTTGCTTCCCGATTTCCCGGTAATGATGAAAGTCCTGCAGTTCCCTCAAGAGTGGCGCGCGCTCACGCAACACGTCGCCGTGGTTCGACAGGAGAAGAGGGAAGGCGGTCTCGAGTGCCCACAGAGCGCCGTGGCCCTCTTCGTGATGCCGCGCGATCTCTTGTTTACGCTGCGTCTTCGCACTGTTGATGTGAATGAGCCCGTCTTTGAAGTACCCCAGATTGTCTTCGCCGAGATCTTCATAGACGACGGAAACACCGCGAAGCCGGTCAGCCGTCTGCTGTAATTGGCGCACTTCCCATTGTGTGAGCGGCAGGTTTCTCTTGAGGATGGCGAGAGAGTCCGGATCGCTTTTCCCTCCGGGGATCTCGAAGAGCATGCCTTGAATGTGTGCGTTCTTCTTCTCCAAGAGGCCGGATACGCCGAGCGTCTTGCAGACCTCGTGTTGCACATAGGGAGACGATTGTATGTCACGGAGCACTGCACCGACCTGGCTCCGCGTTTCTCGGACCTGGTTGAGGATTTCCGCATCGTCGATTCCTTCCAGAGTTGCCCGGTTCCCCTCTACCTCATGCTGAGCCTGCGTACCGAAGTTGGCATCGGGGTTGCGCTCACACTGATCGAGCAGCGCGGTGATGGCCTGGCGCTTCGTCGGGGGAAACTCCGGATCGGTCGCCGTGATGCGTTGTGCCGGATTGACTTGCAGCTGGCGCTCGCACTCCTGTGGATCGTCAACAAGGAAAGCATACGGCTTGAACAAATCATGCAGCTGGGTGATCGTGTCCGGGTCGGCTCCGACGTGCTCCAGGAATTTTTCGACGGACCTGCGCTTGTGATCCTCCAGCTGATGCAAGCGCCGGAGCCTCATCGCCGTGTCATGCGCCCACCGCTCTATGTTCTCCTGATCCGCTCTCTTTTGTGCAAGCAAGCGCTCCAAATCCCGTTCGCCGGCTTTCCTGCGTTCCTGGAGAACGGGGAGTACCTCCGCCGCATAGTCGAGGAATTTCTCGTCGGTCGCTTTCACTCTCCTCTTGTCCGCAGGAGTGAGGAGACCGTGGTCGTCCAGAGGGTGCAGGTGCTTGTCGAGTGCATCGCTCAAGGCGACCGCACCGTATCCGGCAATGTTGTCTCCATTGGCATTCCTTCGTGTCAGTAAACGAACGTTCAGTTCTTCCTCCGTCAGCTGTTCGTCCTCTCGTTTGACGGCATGCATGATGTCTTGCGTCGTTTTCCAATGGTCTGCAACGACGCTCTGCGCACGGTCACTCAGTTGGGCATCGAGGAATTTCTTCAAGTCCTCGCTCTGCTTCTGGAGCGATCCGAGATAGTCCTTCTGTCTTTGCCGGTACGCTGCATCGTCCAAGGGTGTGTCATCCGCTTCATACCAATGCCCGAAACCGAATGTCGACTGGCGATGGAACGCGCGTTTGCATTCAACGAGAAAGCGGATCAGGGTTTTAGCTGCATCATCAATCTTGTCCGGCGCCTGACCGGCTTTCAGGACCCCAAGCTGCTCGCCGATCTGCCGTTCATCGAGCTCGGGCTTCGACTGTTCCAAGCGTCCCAGGAGATCCGCCAGAGCGCCGCTCGGAACCTTCTCCAGCGCGCCTTGAAGCTTCTCGAGCGCAGGAAGGCTCGCGCGCATGTACATCTCCTGCTGTTTAGGAACCGGAAAATTCTTCCGCAGTGCTCCTTCGATCTTTCGCTCAATGGCGGCAATGAGTTCGTGATGGTGCGAGATTCGTTCGCTGACGTTGCGCGCGCACTGCAGAGTGATCTCCGGATGCTTCGTGAGAATTTCCTTCATCATCTCGCGCCGCTCATCGACGTTCACGGAACTCCCGTCAACGTGCGTCATGTCTGCGTCGGGTTTCAGCCCGAGTTTTTGCCGCAGGAAGGGCGCAAGATCACCCTGGGCACTCTGCGATCGGTAGAGGACTTGCCGAAAGAGATCCGGAGATTCGCACGCTTCCACGAAATTCGGCAGCAACACTTCCGGCGTCGCGAGCATGGTTCTCTGGCGCGTATCGACAAGATCAATCCCCTCGAGACCTTCAGCACGTGAAAGCGCCTCCAGCTCCTTCTCTTTCCCCCCAGGATCATTCTGATTGACTGGAGTCGCAAACCCCACCTCCCGCTGCTCCCGGCTGGGAGAGCGGTGGGGGGCAACATGGCCGGCGAGGAACCGGTCCAACTGCATCAGAGTTTACAGAGGCGAATGAAGGCATCGAACAGATGTTCATGCTGATCGGGTCGCATCGCGAGAAATTGGCTCACGGTGGAGCGAATCACGAGGGGATCGATGTCCGCCGTCTGGATCCGAATGTCGGCTTTGGTGGCGCCTGTTCGGACGATGTGCAGTTCGGTGTAGAGGGGGGTCGTGACGAGCCAGAAGTCTTTGCACTGTCCCCAGGGCGTGAAGGAATCCTGGAACTGCACGCCGTCGGTTTCGATGCGGATCTCCTTGAGCGGTGTCGGTTCGCGCCGCGTGAGGAAGTAGACCCCGCCGAGGAGCAGGCTCACGAGTGTCACACTCCAGGCGCCGGTGAGGATGCCGTACGCCGCAACGGCGATCACGAGAACGCCAGAAACGACGTACCAGCGCGCCGAGCGGCTGAAATTATGATGACTCGGAGCGGTCCACGAGAGGAGAACCTGCGAGAGGCGCACGGTCGGTGCAACAGCCGGAGGGAGGGGTGGTGTTTGTGTGTCCAAAATCCTTATATTATAGCGGAAAAGTCGGGTTACGCACACTCTCCAGAATTGCTGTTATCAGAATATTGTTGTGGAGTGTTATTCGAGTTTTCCTCTCCTGGAAGCTGTAAACACTCGAGCGATTAGCGGTCGCGTTTCACCATGATCACCCCGAGTACAGCAGCGACGATCGCGAGGAACACGGCGATGTTCTGTGCCGTAAAGAGTGACGAGAGATCAGGCATACATCAGTGAGGACGCCTGGGAGTCGGTCGCTTTCCGAAGATGAACCACAAGCAACCCGCAATGGCGAATAAACCCAGTGCAATGGGAAGCTGCGCTGTGAAGAATTCTTGGAGATTCATGGTATCAAGGGAATTGAGAGAGTGCTCGCTCTGCGTTCAGTACGAGGGCACAGAGAATGATAGTACACACCAAGTAGACGAACAAATGGATCGGAGCATGCCAAGAATTCACCAGTCCAATGATGGAGGCTGTCACCAAATTGCTGCACACTGCCGAGAAGAGTTTCAGCCGAGGTTCGGTCATCTCCAGTATTGCCATGACAATCACGATACAATATCGAAGTTGTATGTCAATGATGGTGGGCCTCAAAACACCCCAGTTTTTAAGCCAGCTTGAGCAGGGTCGGAGCTGAGAACAATCGCAGCTGGGTCGGCGGAGGCTTCTCCCGGTGAATGAGCCGCGGCAGAGATTGCCGCAGATACCGAATGAACGAGTCGTAGTTGAGAGCCAGAGATTGCTGTGTGATGAAGAGTTTGTAGACGTGCAGGATGGCAACGACCAGCGTGTACGTGGACTTCTGAATCATGCGGAAGAGATGCGCGGACAGCACGAGAACCAACTGAATGAGCGCAATGAGATTGCGGATTTTGACGAAGCTCAGCACCCGTACCTTCTCCAATCCGAAGCAGACTTTGGCGGAGCGAAAAATATTCTCGATGCCCCAACGTTTGAGATACATCGTCACGATCTGACGATCCGGGAATTCTTCCCACTTGAGATTCGTGAGCAGGCGGATCGGTTCTTTTTCTTCAAGATGGGTGCGGACGATGAGTAGGTACACGTCCGGATCAACGGTGTTCTGCTTCTCGCCCATGCGGTGAACGGCATGACGGCCTTCGGGGAGATCTTTGACCGAAAGGCGCTCCCCAGTTTTCACGAGGAAGACCGTTCGATTGTCCTTTACCCTTGCGATGAAACGTACATTCAGAATGTGACGCAGATCGCGGTAGAAAGACCCCGAATCATTGCCCCGATCGAGTACCCAGATGCCACGCTTTCCCAGCGCAGAGGAGATCCGTTCGATGACGGAGAAGCGGGTCTGCGGATTCGTCTCGGCATCCGCATCGTGGAGACGCAGTCCGAGGAGCAGACCGTTCACGCCGACGCCGTGGAGTTCGTAGCCCTGTCCTCCCATGCCTTCACTCCCATCCCAGATGCCAGAGAGTTTTTCCATTTTCTCCGCCGCATCCTTGTTGATGTCGGTGGTGTCGTAGGCGATCACCGTGTTTTTCCGCACGGTGGAGGCTACTTTCCGCAGTGCCAGCGCTTCGACTTGTTCCGTGAGATCAATGTTTCCGAGATGGTAGCTGTACTTTTCCGCCTGCTTCTTGACGCTCACTTCCTGGTTCTGGGCCAGATGCGTGAGGATCGGTTCGCCTGCCGTGAAGAGCCCTCGCACGATTTCTTCCACAGCTTTCTGCTGCGGTCTCGTGAGTTTCCCCGTGATGGGACGAAGGCTGTTGTGAATGGCGTCGGTGATGTACTTTTCCATGGGAAAAGGGGGAATTCGTAGATGATCTGCGTCAACTACTGTATTCCGCCTTTTCCTCATGTTTCACATTAAGTCAGGTCATGGAGTGGCTAAAAACTGGGGTGTTTTGAGTCGGTCAAATACCTCGAGTTAATCTGAAAACAATAGTTCGAGCTGAATGGACTTGAACCGACTGTGTGCAAAGTAGCACAAAGTTATGCGCTTCGATCTTTGTACGTCAAAAAAAGCACCAATGGACAAACTGGTGCGTTTTAGATCAAAGTGTGCAAAGTTGTCATGGTGGGCAATACTGGACTTGAACCAGTGACCTCCACAATGTCAATGTGGCGCTCTAGCCAGCTGAGCTAATTGCCCGAAAGAACTCGGAGAGGCTATCAATTCCCTCTCGGTCCAACAAGCCAAAGACCGCCTGTTCCATTGACCCATGGAACAGGATTTTCCTCAAACTGAAGAGAAAAACGAGGACTATCGAAAAGTTTCTTTCCCTGCGCTTCTTCCCGAGTCTGTATGTGCAGAAGACCATGCGCGCATGTGGAATCTTCTCGACCTCCTCTTCCCCCGCCGTTCCCTGATCGGAGAGGAGGGCGGTTGGATCACCGATGCCGAACTCCGGCAGTTGCAGTCACAACCGGTGATTCTGGACATCGCGGCGTTGCGCGCTCAAGGTCTGCACTCCATCGACCGGATCGTCGCGGCGGCGGAGTATGATTCTGTTCCACTGCTGCATCGGGCAGTGCAT
>CAZLYW010000033.1:8882-13652 GCA_964563915.1 uncultured Candidatus Peribacteria bacterium
GTTCAGCATCTCCTTCGGCGCACTCGATGGACTGGTTCGCAAGTCGGGCGGCATCGGAAGGACAGATTGATCGGAGTACAGGATGCTTTTGAGGTGAATAGAGGGTTGGGGTTGGGGTTAGGATTAGGGTTAGGGATGGAGATACCTCAATGTGTCGTCCTCGTCGACGATCTCTCGACGACCGGAGCCACGCTCGATGCGTGCGCGAAAGTTTTGAAAAATGCCGGCGTCAAAACAGTGGAGGGATTGGTCATTGCCCTTGGATAAATGTCATTCCGAGTAGCTCGTGGCGGAGCCACGAGCGTATCGAGGAATGAACAACAATTGAGTTCATCGCATTGCGAAATTTTCTCATGCAGAAGGCAACACGAAGTGTGTGGAAAACTTTTTTCTTTTCCACAGCACGGCTACGATCGCCGTCCAGTGACCGTAATTATTTCTGCGTTGGCATTCCTTTTGCTGTTGAGTTTTCTCGTGCTCATCCACGAGGCCGGGCACTACGTCGCCGCGCGGTGGTCGGGTGTGGTGGTCGAAGAATTCGGGTTCGGGCTCCCGCCGCGGGCCAGGACGCTCTTCCGGCGCGGCGGCACGCGCTTCTCGCTCAACTGGATCCCCTTCGGCGGCTTCGTCCGCCTGCAGGGGGAGAACGCGACGAGCGAGGGCGACCGGCAGGCGTCCGGGAGCTTCGCGCACGCGAGCATTCCCGCGCGCGTCATCATCCTCGTCGCAGGCGTCTTCATGAATTTCCTCTTCGCGCTGCTGATCTTCACGGTTGGCTTCTCCGTGTGGCGGTGGGTCCCCACGTACCTCTCTATCGAACAGATGAAGGGCGCGGCGCAGCGCGGCGAGATCAGCCTCAGCCCGGGAGTGCACATCGCGACCGCGCAGGCCGGAGGCACAGCGGCTGTGGCACGGGTTCCTGTTCCGTCGACTCTCCTCGCGGTCGATGATCTTCCCGTCTTTGTCCCCACGGACGTCGTTGATGCGCAGGCTGGCAAGCGGAGCGTCACGTACCGGCTCCGGACGGATGCCGATCCGGCCAAGGACGTGACCATGAACGTCCCTGTTCGCGAGGGAAGGACCGGCATCGAAATCGAATTTTCGCCGACCGTCACCTCGCCGCGACGCTCGGTTCCGCGCGCGGTCGTACTCTCCTTCCGCGAAGCGAAAGTCACGACGGTCCAGACGGTGCTCGGCATTTCGCAGCTGTTCCAATCTCTCGCGTGGCGCGGCAGCGTGCCCGAGGGCATCACGGGGATCGTCGGCATCGCGCAGTTGACGCACTCGTCGGTGCAGGCGGGATGGATGGCCTACCTCCGCTTGACGGCGGTCCTGAGCCTGAGTCTCGCGATCCTGAATATCCTCCCGTTCCCCTCGCTCGACGGCGGTCGCCTGCTCTTCGTGCTCATCGAAGGCATCGCGCAGCGCCCGACGCCCCGGCGATTTGAACTCATCGTGAACACCGTCGGGTTCCTCACGCTGATCCTCCTGATCGTGTTGGTCACGTTCAATGACATTTGGAAATTGTTTTGATTCTATGCATCCCACTGTCACTGCCATAGTACCGGCGCCCGTCGCGCATTCGGCTTCCTCCGTTCCCGCGGCGGATCTGTGGTTGGAAGTGCTTCGCCGCCTCGCGAGCAAGCTTCCGCGCGCACAGTTCATCACGTGGTTCAAGAACACCGCCGTCGTGGGGTGCGAAGAAGGAAATCTGGTCGTGGGCCTTCCCCTGCCGACCTACCTCACCTGGCATATGGAGCACTACCGTGCTATGACGCTCGAAGCGGCGCAGGAGGTCGATCCGGGGATCCGCCAGATCGTCTACACCGTGGACCTGGGGCTCAAGGACAATCCCAAGCGCACCATCGATCTGCTCGAGCATTTCCCCGAGGCCAAGCGCCGCAAGCTCCCCGGCCGGCAGGAGGTGAAGCTCGCCGAGGGGATCGTGAGCAAGATCCTGAATCCTTCGTACACGCTCGAGAACTTCATCGTCGGCTCCAGTAACCGTCTGGCGAGCGCCGCGTGCATGGCCGTCGCTCGTGAGCCCGGCGGCAAGTACAACCCGCTCTTCCTCTACGGAGGCGTGGGGCTCGGGAAGACCCATCTGCTGCAGGCCACGGGCAACGCGATCCTCAAGCATAGTCCGCGCGCCGCGGTCGTCTACACGACGAGCGAGGACTTCACGAACCAGGTGGTCGAGTCGCTCCAGCACGGGAAGATGGAACAGTTCAATCGACGCTATCGGACGGTGGATGTCCTGATCATCGACGACATCCAGTTCATCGCGAACAAGGATCGCACGCAGGAGATCTTCTTCCACACGTTCAACACGCTCTACGAGGAGCGCAAGCAGGTGATCATCTCGGCAGACCGCCCGCCGCAGGAGCTGCAGCTGGAAGACCGCCTCATCTCGCGCTTCGCCCGCGGCATGATCGCCGACGTCTCGCTGCCCGACTACGAGACGCGCCTCGCGATCCTCACCGAGAAAGCGGCCGAGTACGAGATCTTCCTCGATAGCGCCGTCCTGCAGTTCATCGCGCAGAACGTGACGCGCAACGTCCGCGAACTCGAGGGCATCCTCATGCAGGCCGTCGCCGTCTACGAGCTCGAGCAGCGGATGCCGACGGTCCGGTCCATCGCCGAGATCATGGCGAAGCTCAGCATGGATCCGCTCAAGGACGAGGAGAAGGTCGGCTTCACGCAGGCTCCCAAACGCAAGCCGACGTTCCAGGAGATCATGGAAGCGGTCAGCCGCTACTACTCGGTCAGTATCCAGGAGATGATCGGCGCCTCGCGCGTCCGCGAAATCCTCCACCCGCGCCAGGTGGCGATGCTCCTCGGCAAGAAGTACCTGGGGATGAGCTACGTGCGCCTCGGCGAAGTTTTCGGCGGCCGCGACCACACGACGGTGATGAACGCGCTCAGGAAGATCGACGGTCGGCAGCACAATAATCCGCAGCTCTTGCGGGAGGTGAGGGCGATTGAGGTGGAGGTGGGGTTGGTGTGAGCAGAGAGTGAAACTGCTATCTGGTAGCCAATTTTCGCCTTGCCCGAACATATGTATTCGATCTCTTGCATTGCTCTGCTATGGTTTCCACATGCCCACACAGTCTCATTGGCAAGCGCGGCTCGTTGAAGAATTCGCCATCGATGCCCTAGCGCTGGCCGATCTGAATGAAGCGGACCGCAAAAAATTGCGCACGGCCACGAATGGCTTCACGAAGAATCGAAGTGACTTCACGCGCGACGCCGTCCTTGCGATCCTGTTGGAGTTGAACATTCCGAGTACGCTCGTCACATTGAACCGGTATCGAATGAAACATCTCGGTTTTGCCGCACACCAGCAATCCACTGCCGACACCGCGGCTTTGCGGGAGGAAGCTGAACAGCGCACGAGAGAACTACCGTTGGTTCTCGGCGTCATGAACGGAAAATACCAGCTGCCGACGACGGAAGCGCATGTCGACGTCTCCAGGAAGAGAGTGAATCTCGGGGGCGGTTTGTACTTCCAGTACACCATCAAGCATGGGGACGTTGAGTTGCTTCTTGTGGATACTCTCTCTCGCTATCGAGTTCCGCTCTTCCCCGGGGATTCTCCGGTACGGTTGGGGGAAATCATGCAGGAGTGCATCACATTCAGGAATACGATGATGCGCGATATGGCAGCGAAGTCGATTCCTGCTTCCGTTGAAGAACTTCCCCCATTCAAAGGCTCCTATGCGGACGAACCTTCCGAAAAAGTGACGGGCGACGATGATCCGGAAGCAGCCGCGCCCTGATGCCGCTAGTTCCCCCGTCTCCGCTCTGATACGCTTTTGCTATGGCTGAACCTCAGGTCGACGATCTCCACAAACTGCGCCACTCTCTTGCGCACGTTCTCGCGCAGGCGGTGCTCAAATTCTGGCCGGATGCAAAGCTCACGATTGGGCCGCCAATCGATTACGGGTGCTACTACGATTTCCTTTTCGAAAAGCCAATCTCAGAGGATGATTTCCCGAAGATCGAGAAGGAGATGAAGAAGATCGTCCACCAGGGACAGACATTCCGATGCGATGAGCTCAACACCGCGGATGCGAAGAAATACTGGAAGGACCGCAAGCAGAACTTCAAAGTCGATCTGATTGAGGACTTGGAGAAGAACGAGGGCGTCAAGGCGGTCACGCACTACGTGAACGTGGGTCCGAGAGGGGAGGAGACGTTCGTCGATCTCTGTCGCGGCAGGCACGTTGAGAACCTGAAGGAAATCCCGGTAGACGCGTTCAAGATCATGACGCTCGCCGGCGCGTACTGGAGAGGGGATGAGAAGCGGGAGCAGCTGACGCGCATCTACGTCGCAGCGTTCCCGTCCAAGGCGGAATTGGATGAGTACCTGCGCGTTCTTGAAGAGGCGAAGAAGCGCGATCACCGCAAGCTTGGAAAGGAACTCGATCTCTTCACGTTCAGCGAACTCGTCGGGCCGGGACTTCCGCTCTGGACCCCGCGCGGAACGCTCCTCCGCAGTCTCCTGGATGACTACGTGTGGTCACTGCGCAGAGCGAAAGGCTACGAGCGCGTCACCATCCCGCACATCACGAAGAAGGAGCTCTACGAGACCTCCGGGCACTGGCAGAAGTTCCAGAGTGATCTCTTCCACGTCCGCACGCGCGAAGGCCACGATCTCTGCATGAAGCCGATGAACTGCCCACACCACACGCAGATCTTCGCATCCCGGCAACGCAGTTACCTGTCTCTTATACACATCTGACGCTGCCGACGATCTTACGCGTGTAG
>CAZLYW010000034.1:0-12991 GCA_964563915.1 uncultured Candidatus Peribacteria bacterium
CGACGCTGAAGCACGCGCGGAATCCCGCGTTGCACACGGGAAATTCATGAGCGGCCTGCGCCATCGCATGCATGAGGACAAGGAAGACATGAAGGAGTTCTTCCGTGAGCTCAAGGAAGAGTTGAAGGAATTCTTTGGGGAGCTCATGGACCGTCTCCGCGTTGCCTTGCGCACCCGCGTCGATGCAGAGGTCAAGGTTTGTGAAGGCAAGAAGGATGACGAGCAGAAGAAATGTTTCGCGGATGCTCGTGTTCACCTCAACGCAGCCGTCGATGCGGCAGTGAAGGCACTCCTCCCAACACCATAACACTCATCCAAGTTGCAATGAAGGAATGGATGGTTGTCGGGCGGCCTCACTGCGCCCACGGCGGAGGCCCGTAGCCTCCAGCTCCCGGATTCATCATGCCGCCTCCACCGGCTGGGTAGCCTCCGCCACCCGGCATGCCGCGAGATGGACCTCCCGGGCGCATCATCATCATCATGTCTTCCATGCCCTCGGTCATCAGCTTCTCGATCTGCATGCCGATCTGCCACTGGCCTGATTCCATGATCGCCTTCTCCATCGGCGGGCGCATACCGCTCTCCAGAATCGTGCCGACGTCCTGCATGCGCATGCATACCTCGATCGTTCCCTTCCCGCACTTGCCGCGCAGTTCCTGGTAGAGCGCCGTCGCCTTGCGCGAGGCCTCCCGCGCTTCCGGGGCGACCTCGATGCCCGCTGCCTCGAAGATCGCGATCACCTTGGGGAGCTTGGCGATCATCTTGTCCATCATTTCGAGGATCGCCGTCATCATGTTCGGCGGCACGAAGTCCTCGGTCATCCCGCGTATGCCGGAGGGAGCGGCATTGTAGGGAGCGGCAGCATGCGGCACGAAACGTTGATTCATGTGTGCGGTCATATCGTCATCGGAGGGTCGCGCGTAGCCCCACTGCTCCTCTCCATGCCATTGCGGTGTTCCTTGCCATTGCGGCGTTCCCTGCCACTGTTCTGTACCCTTCCACTGCTCCTCCCCGTGCCATGCACTGTCATCCTGTTCCTCATCCTCCTGGGAGAATCCGAAGAATCCGCTCTGGTTCTCCGCGCATTCCTCGCGCTGGTCTGTGACCGAGCCGTCGGCGCGGAAGCACACGAGATGCTGCTGTGCAGTGAGCTTGCCTGCCGTGAGCCTGTCGAACTGGTCGAACTGCCCCTCCACGCCCGTGTCACGACTACGCTCTTCGTGCTCGGCGGGAGACGGGGAGTCCAGTGCTGATGCCGCGATGTTGAGCTGTCGCAACGCCTGTGCCCGCAGTTCATCGAAACCGACAGCCTCCCCGACCGTATCTCCCTGCGACTCCCGCAGGGACTCGATCTGTCGGCCGACCTCCTCGCGCAGCGCGCTTTCGGCCTCCAGCCGGTCGCGCTCATCCTTGGTCAGCCGCTTGGGTTTCGCCCCCGTGCGCACTCTGGCTTCATCGTCGGTTGCGGATTCCGTTTGCCCTCCCGAACCGTCTTGCACTTGTGCTATCCAGAAGACCGTGGCCGGTCCAGCAGCCGCGAGAGCCACCGAAACGGCGAGTATGCCGAGCATTTCACCAGGATGAGCACGGAGCACCTGACTGTTGTACCACGCACGGAAGCATCCCGCAATTTCCTTTCGCTCTGTTCCTTGGCTACTATAGGTTCCATGCGCATCCCCGCCTGGCCGAGCATGCTTAGCGGCGCCATCATCTTCTCCCTGGCTGCGTCCCCCGTGGCCGGGTTCTTCGAGGCATTCGGACAGCTCGCCGAGCAGCTGAAGGCGATCGAGCAGAGCGCGCCGAGCGATCTCAATACCGTTCTCACAGAGCAAGACGCGGGTGCCGGCGTCCGCTTCAACGACGTGAAAGCCGACGACTGGTTCAACCGCTACGTTTCGCCCGTCGCGCGGTGGGGGATCGTGTCCGGG
This sequence comes from uncultured Candidatus Peribacteria bacterium, assembly GCA_964563915.1. Taxonomy (GTDB): domain Bacteria; phylum Patescibacteriota; class Gracilibacteria; order Peribacterales; family Peribacteraceae; genus JABFSS01. The sequence goes on from CAZLYW010000034.1 coordinate 1,929, forward strand.
TACAAAGACGCGGAGGGAAAGTCCACGGGCGTCTTCGGTCCGGGGAACACCGTGACCGTCGCCGAAATCCTCAAGATGGCGCTCAGGGCAGCGCAGGTGGATGAGGCCACATGCACGGGCACTTCGACAACGCTCAGTGGCATGAGCCAGGCGGAGACCCACTGGGCAAAGGCGTTCGTCATCTGCGCGCGGGAGAAGAATGTGCGGCTCCTCCGATCGAACCCCGATCTGAACCGTCCGGCTCTGCGCGCGGAGGTCCTGAGCGTCATCTTCGATGCCTTCGGCGACGATGTGCCCCCGCTCTTCTCGCCTTTCAAAGACACCGTGGGCCATCCACTGGAGTCGGACGTCGCCTACGGTGCCGCGCTCCGGATGGTCTCTGGTGACAAAGATGGCTCCGGTAAGCCAAAAAATACCTTCCGTCCGGATGCTGCTATCAACCGCGCGGAGGCCTCCAAAATCATCTACGAGCGCCTCCGGGTCGAAGTGATGGGGGATGCGACATGATCTTTCAGGGTTCCCGATATCGATCAAAATGCATGGAGGCTCCTCCGTGCTTCACGAAAAGCGCCCCTTTCGGGGCGCTCGTTCTTTTCCGTGAGAGAGGAGCGGATTAGTATGCCGGCTGACCTGCTTTGAGGAGGATCTCCTTGAGTTTCGCGAGCGGCTGCTCAAGCAATTGGTTATTGATGTCGACTCTCTTCTTCGCAACGACTTCCTTGCCGTAGATTTTGTAATCGGAGAGGAACACGGCGTCCACGTTGTTCAGCGCTTTCGTGACATCGCCGAGACCGATCTCCAGAGGATGCTTGGCTGCGTAGACCGAAACAAGCGAACGGATGGACGAGAGCTCATCCCAACTGATCGATGAGAAGTTGTAGACCGGATCGGGTGCGGCCGACGACGAGGATTCCGCAGCTGCCGAGGCGGCCGCGTGGGTCGGCTCGGATCCCGCTGCAGCACCACCACCCGCGGTGCCCGACGAAGGCGTCGCTTCAACGGTGTCGGCGTCTTCCTCAACGATCACCGTGCCGGTGGCCTTGTTGAGACGGTGCATCACCGTCGCGAATTGCGCGCGGTTGAAGGTGCCGTTCGGGTTGAACGTGCCGTCGGTGCCGGTCATGATGCCGTTGGTGATGACCAAGGCTACGACGTAGCGGTCTTCCTCGGAGAGGCTATCCAGATCCGTGTACTCCTCGAGAACGGATTCATCCGCCTCGGAGGGCATATCGCTGTAGACAGAGGCGACCATGCGGGCGACTTCGAGGCGCGTCGCGGCCCCCGTCGGCGCTCCGTTGAACTCGGAGAAGTCCACCCCAAGTCCCTCGAGGCCTGCCAGAGCTTCTGTTGCGTATGCGGAGGCCTTTTGCGCGAAGGGAGTTTCCGGCGCATCGCCACCGTCAGCCACTTGCTGCTCGCGCGCTATGACGATCGCCATGTCCTGGCGGAGCACCGGACCGTTCGGGTCGAACGTGCCGTCCCCTTTGCCTTTGAAGAGCCCGCTTTCGACGCCGTCTTTGACCGCGACGACGAACCATTCATGGCCTTTGTCGAACGTGTGGACGTCCTCGAACGGATCGATGCCCGCTTTCACGTTCTCCTTATTCGATTGTGTCTTGTACTCCTCGTACTTCGCCCGGAATTCCTTCTCGGTGAGCGTCGAAGCGACTTCGAGCAGGGCGGCGATCTTCGGAGCGATCTTCGGGTTGAACGTCTCGTTCTTGATATTCTCGACGACGGTCTTCACCCCTGCCTTGAGGTTGTTCACCTGGAGTTCGAGAGCGGCGACCTTCTGGAGGAGTTGGGCATTCTCCTCGATGATGGCTTCGAGCTTCGTCGTGCTGATATCAGTGTTGGCGGCGGCTTTCACGATGTCCGTCCCCTGCCTCCCCGCTCCTTTTTCGAAGAGCCGGGCGGCGAGTCGCGGATCTATGGAATCGAGGATTGCGAGCTCTGCGCCGTCGAATCCTTCTTCCTCCAGCTGCTTCTTGAGCTGCTTCACGTTCATTCCACCTTCCTTCGCAATTCTCTGCGAAATATCGCCACGTTGTTCACTGTAATCCACGAATGCCATATTGTCCTGGCCGCCGAATCTGATTCCCGCTTGCGACATGATGCGCTCCGCTTCCTGCCCCATCTTTTCCATGTCATTCATGGCGATCAGAGCATTTTTGCAGTCGTTCTGCTGGCGATGCCCGTACGCGCGGTTCAGGATCCCCTTCGCCTTCGCGAGGAGTCCCTTGAGCATCGCGGCCGCATTGGCGTTCTTGCCGCCGAGCATCTGGAGCATCATCGGGGCTTCGTTGTTGATGGCGTTACTTGCCTCATTCATCGCTCTGTCGACCATCGGACAGGCCCTCTCGGCGTACGCTTGCTCGCCGAACGCGTCAAATTGGTCCTGGATGTCCGTAAAATGTTGCTCGTTGAAGCCCTTGCCCGTCACAGCTCCCTGGGCCTGCATGATGCATTTGCCGTACATATCCTGCAGTTGCGCTGCAGCGGCGTAGTTGTCCTCGACGTACTCCATCTTGCGGCGGATCATTTCGCACTGGTCGGCGTAACCCCCGTCACGGTTGCCGTACCGCTGGTCCTGGAAGCCGCCACGGAGCATTTCCGCCGCCTGCCAGAACTTGCCTTCGAGTGCGTAGATCTTATCCGTGCGCGTCATCTCGGGCGTCGCGCTGTTACTATTCATCGCGGCCTTGACAGCAGAAATCGTGCCCGTGATATCACTGAGGATGCTCTCGAGTTGCTGGGTGTCCGCCCCGCCCTTCTTCATCTGGCCCGCGAACCGTGTCATCTCTTGCATGCGGCCCTCGATCTCCTTGAACTGCCGGTTAGAGCCGGCGGACTGGATTACATTCCAGATACTCCTGCTGAGCTGTTCGATCGACGATGTGTTGCCGCAACCGTTGAGCGTTTCCTGCGTCGTCGCGCCATTGATGCAGCTGATGGCCGCATCGATGGCTTTGATGTACGCATCGCCCTGCGCAGAGACATCGACCCCGTTCTCCCGAGCGCGCAAAGCCATCTCTCCGGCCTGGCGCTTGTAGTTCTGCAGCGGGTAGAGGTACTGGTTCCTGGCGCCGATCACGTCGTTCCACTGGTCACCGCCCTGGCCTCCTGTCCAGCCGGGAGCGGTCGAACCTCCCCAGCCGCCGCCGTCATTCCATCCGCCGCCACCACCCCCCGTCGGCCAGCAGTTCATGCCGGGCTGCGAGGTTGGGAATTGACGATGCTCAGGCATGACTGACGTCGGGCAGTACTTCCCTTGGCAATTAACAGGAATTTCACAGGTGTACCACCCACTGTTGTTGCCGCCTGTCCCTCCGTCACCACCACCTCTTCCCTCACCCGAAATCTTCCATCCTTTCTGTTTGCACTGGCCCCGTGTTTCCCGCATGCACATCGGTATCACCGCCGGGCACGGGACGTTGTTGTTTGCGTTGCACTCCGGCATTGGCGCGCAGCACTCCACTATCTCGTCGCCGGTGTTCCCCGAGGCGGAAGCACATTTGCTGTCGCAGATGTAGCGTGTCGCACTCGGATTATTCACCCTGCACGCATCCATGCATACCCCCCAGGGGCTCTTGTCGGCGCCCACAACAGGCCACGGGGCGTCGCGGGTGTCGCCGCCGGAAGAGTCCTGCGTGCATGCTGGATTGGATCCGACGGTCCGGTTGACGTCCTCGTTGCTCAACTTGTTGCCCTGATAGTCGCAACCAACATTCGGCGAATCGCAGCGGATCGTATTCGTTTGCCCGGCGCTGTTGCGGCCCGTGCACGTCCACTTGGCGCCGCCCCCCGGGGCGCCGTACGAGCCCGATTGCCCGCCGGTCGACCAGCCCGAATCACAGTAACTCGGTGCGCCGAGCGACAGCCCGGCAGTCGAGATCGACTTTCCGGAAGGTTCGCCTACATGACAGTCATTGTAATCTGACTGACACCACACGGTGTATCCCGGATGCTTTCCGTTGATACTGGCATTGGGATAGAAGCACCGTTGCATCGAGCTTCCCCCACCACTCCCTCCTGTGCCCCACTGGCTGCCACCGCTGGGCCAGCTTCCGCTTTGTCCGCTGCCGCTGATCGCCATCTTACACCAATCCAGCTCGCTTCCGGGGATTTCATTCCTGCTCACGAGTCCGTCGCAATCGCTCGCGCTCGTGAGGGGGAAGGACTTCTGCTTCGCCTGGGACCAGTAATGGGGACCGCTCGGTGCAGCCGGGTAGGAGCCCGTGCTGCCCGTACTCATCGCCGATGCGGACGAACCGCCGGCGAGTGGAAACATTCTGTCGCACGTTTCCCGGCACGACTGCTGCATATCTGGGGGCCTCGTGTAGCAGTCGGCGTAACACATGTCTCTCGGCGTGCCCGTGGTTCCCGTTGTCGGCGTTCCGCCGGACGGATAGCTGCTGGTCATGCTGCCGGACGGATAGCTGCTGGTCATGCTGCCGGACGGATAGCTGCTGGTCATGCTGCCGGATGGATAGCTGTGGGTCGTGCTATCGGACGGATAGCTATAGCTGCTGCCCGAAGGAGACGTATACGATCCGCTCGGGGAAGACATCATGTGCATTTCCTGCGCAATTAAATACCCGCCGAGCGCCTGCCCGACGGTTTTGCCGGACGCGAGCGCAATGCTTGCGGCGATGACCAGTCCGACGAGGACTGCGATCGCGAGAATCTGCTTCTCGGAAAGAGATGAGGCGACACGGCGCCCGGAGCGCGATGCTGTCATAATGTGGGTGTTGGAAAGTTCGAGACCAGTATAGCGAATTCCGCGAGCATCGGCAATACCCTTTTTTTCACGCCTCCTTATATACGACATCCGTCCGGAACCACATTTTGAGCGGAAGAATGCCCTCCGTGGCAGCGTGCTGCGCAAACTCAGCAAGAGATGATGCTGCACTACCCGTCGCTCGTGCATCGCTCATGCGCGCAGCGCTTCCGCCGCTGTGCGATAGACGTATACAGTGCATCTCCGCAGAACGTGATGCCCGGGAAGTACAGGAGCGGCGCGAGAGGCCACAGCGGCGGCAGATGCCAGGTGAGCGCGCGGAAGGCGGAGAATCCCTTCAATGTCTCTCCATCAGGCAGGCCCGCCTTCGCTCCTGCCGGAGCTACGGTGGGCAGGCCCGCCTTCGTTCCTGCCGGAGCTACGGTGGGCAGGCGTATGTGCATGGAGCGATCGAGCGCGGCAAATGGGATGTCGGGAGCCCACGCGTGACGTTCCCGTGCAGACTGGAAATCCACCGGCCGAAGGCGATGCAGCCAGTCACACAGGAGCATTGAGCACATGCTCCGGCGACAGAAGCCGCACTGTCCGTCGTAGAAGACGCTGATTCTCCCTCGCCACCGGCGGTTCACCATCGTCCGCATCACCGCGATGTCCTCTCCGTGGAGATTACCGAGCAGGATCGCTGGCATCGCGGTCGCAAATGACCCCAAGCGCAGCAGCGCCGAGAAGCCCATGTGCACCACGAAGCTGACGATCAAGAGCCAACGCCGGATCCGATCGCTGGCCCCTTCGGGCATCATTCCCTTCGGGATCAAGAGCAGCAGCCAGCAGGCTTCCCACACCATCACGCCCCAGCCGAGAAACGGCCCGATGATGCTCAGCATGTCCGCAACAGGGCTCGTCGCATAGCGGCCGAAGTGCGTGTGATGGAGAGCGATACCCACCGCGGTGCCGTTCGGCCACATTGTGCCGAGGAGTTTGCTCCAGAGCGACTGTCCGTAGATGATGATCAGTTGCCACAGCAGCAGCCGCTGCGGCCATGCTGGCATCGTGAGCGGGGGCAGGAGCCCTTCGGTCTCCATTGACCTTTTCTGCATCCAATGACGGCAGTGGTCGCGCGCGCGTTTCAGCGAGAAGGCGTGCAACCCGCCGGGGCCAATGCTCAGGAGGAACCCGACGGAGCGCAGAATCACGTCCCCGCCAGTCGTGTGCCAGGGGTTGCGCGCGTGGAATGAAATCAGCAGGACGGTTGTGGCGATGACGGTCGCGCGCGGCCAGAGCCCGCAACACGCACACGCGGAGAGGATGAGGAGCAGGAGGTATGCGAGGAAAACCCCGTCGGGCGGCAGGAACCAGAGCACGCTCATGCTTGGCCACGGGCTCACCATGCCCTCGGCAAGCCACGGGGGCAGCTGCCCCGCAGCGCTGTAGTAGCGGGTGACATCCGGCCACTGCTTGGCGAAATAGAGGAAGATCGCGGCGCCCCAGACGACGCGCATGAGGCCGAACCCGGTTGCCGATACTCTCCCAAAAAAGAAACGGTCAATTCCTTGGATGATCTTCGCCAATGCGGGATGTCCAGGTTTCATAGGGGGAACAGGGGGATGATGGCCGGGTCACCGGGTGCGGGGCATGGCGTGATCGCGACGGTCCACCAGTCCCACCCGTTGACCATCATTGCACGCCATCGCGCCCAGCCACTGCGGGGAGGCGACTCCGGCAAAATGGTGTATTCGACGACGAGCGCGACCGACGTGCCTTCACGAAGTCCCAGCGGCGCGCAGAGTGCCCGCAGGTAGCGCTCAAACAGTTCGATGCTCTCGTTTTCCTCCATTTGCAGCGGAAAACTGAACTCGTCGCTGCGGCGCCAGAGGCGGGCGGTCGAGGGCTCCAGGATCCTCAGCGTGGTCCAGGTACTACCCAAGCGCGCCGCGATGTGGTAGCGCGACGTCCGCCGCATCGGATCAGGGGAGAACAGATCCCAATTCTGCCACTGGTTGGTGAAGAGCAAGTACGGTTCGACGATCGGCAAGACGTGCGCGCGCACCATCTCCGGCATCGTTCCCGCCGCCTGCGGCATCGTGTACACCAGCAGCGCTCCCGCGTGCCAGAGGAAGAACAAGACGATGGTCGTCTTCCACAGAACGCGAGCCCCTTTGGAGGTGGCGAGGCGCGCAGGCTTCATCGTCGCTTCGGTCGGAGCAACACGATCTCGCGACCCACGAACTGGTCTGGGCGGCGGTAGAGGAGCGACACGCGATCGCCGACGATCTCGATGGTGGGGGGGAGGACCGCCTGGTAGCCGCACTCGTCGATCGTCTTCCAGACGCGCTCCAGCCGGATGGGTGTCTTGGAGGAATACCAGACCGGCCATGTGCAGACAATGGGCGTTCCCGGGAAAGATGCAGCGGCGGACCGGAGAAAATCCTGCTGCAGTGTCTCATTCTCCGTGCAGAGTTTCTGCGCTTCCCGAGCGGTCGGTCGCTTCTGCAATGCCGGGCCTAGGCTCGTCTCCGTCACGATCACATCGACCCCTGAGCCCCTCGTCGCTGCTCGGGGTGAACTCCACGACGGGTCCTTCACGTCAAACGGCTTCGTCGCGTCCTGCTTCCACACGCGTGAGGGGACGGAGGACTTCTTGACGGCGAACCGCTTGCGGAGCCACTCCAGATTCTTGGTACAGCCGTTCACCGCCTTCAGCGATTTGTCGGATGCGAGCGCAGTGAAGCCGCGCAGCAGGCACTCCATCGGGATCACGCCCGTTCCACAAAAGGGATCGTAGATTATCATCCGGCTCGGGCTCGGGTTCGGGTTCGGGATCGGCGTGGATTTCTTTCCTTTTGCCAGCCATACCCCGAAATTAATCATGATCTGCGCCAATTTCGGGGGAAGCAGTCCTACGCCCGTGTCACGGACGGGTTTGTCCATGTCGCGCTTGCTGTAGCTCTCGATGTCCTGCGCGCCGACGGTCATTCCCGTCCAGAGGAGAGAAGGGCCACCGTCTTCTCCTGTTCTCTGGAGGATGACGAGTTCCGATCCGCCCGAACCGTCGAGCAGTTTGTGCTCGCGCAGCACAATGGAGGACGCAGCGCGGTGCTCGTTGCCCACGTACCGCGTTGGCTTGCCCTTCCTCTTCAAGTGATCCTTGCTCTTGCGGTAGAGGGCTTTGACCGCCGCGGGGGCAAGACCCAGCGTCCGGAGGCTGAATGTCGCTTTACCTTTCACCGGCATCAGCTTCTTCGCAAGCACGTCGGGAACCTCGTCGGTCGACGAGATCCCCTCCGAGAGTTTTTCGGCGAGCACCACAGTTCCCCCGAGCGTATCGAGGAATACAACAGAGAGCGGAACAGCGCTATCGAACAGCACCACATCCCTCGGCCCGGCTCGGGACGGTCCCGCGTCGAGCGTCTCGTGCAGGAGGAATCCTGGCACCGTCGCGGCCAGCTCGGCGAGACTCAGGTGCGGCTGATGGCCAATGAATGCGGCGTAGGAGGGTATGACTAGAGTATAGGGTGCACAACCTTTGAGGTGCTAGTTACGAGTTACGGGTTTCGGGTTGCGGGTTTTCTGGTCTCGTAACTCGCAACTACGTCATACAAGAGCATGATCGTCAGCGCCACAATCACCGGCATCAAATGTATCAAGCCTCTCGCGTATCCCGTCTGCAGAATCGCCTCAGTCGAGAGGCCGGTCGTGTGGTAGAGGAAGAGCTGGAGGAGGTAGGGGATCAGCACGAAGACGGAGAGCAGCAGGAGCGGCGTCCGGAATGCCGCGCGCCACCGCGCGATGAGGAGTCCGAAGAAGAGAGGGAAGAGCAGCCCCCAATTCCCTTCGAAGAAGGTATTCACGACGATGGCGATCGTCACCCCCGGCTGCCACTGGAGGTTCCAGTCGATGCCCTTGGCGTTCCCGAACGCAAGGCCGTTCAGCATCTTGTAGGAGATCCAGGGCACCGTGACGAGCGCCACGAGAGCGACCGTCCAGAGCGCCGTCCTCACCGCCTGCTGTCCGGTGATCGTCCCACGCCGCCATAACGTTGTCACGCTTCCGGTGAAGAGGAGGATCAGGACGGGGAAGTACAGCGCCCATCCCTCATTTTTCGTGAAGGGAATCAGCGCAATGGCAAACGCCGCCAAGCGCAGACACGACGGTGTCTGTTCGTGCGCGCGGCTGGTCAATGCTTGGAAGAGCAGACTCACTGCCATGAAGAGGTGCAGCGACAGGAACACGTCCGCGTACGGATTCGTCCCGTGGATCAATTCCAGCGGGAGCGATGCGAGAAGGACCGCGCCGAGAGCCGACCAGGCAACCGGCAGCATCCGCCCTTCGGCTCGGCTCAGGGCATGCCGCAGCGTCCAGTACACGATCAGGATCAAGCAGATAAACCACACGCCATGGATGCTGTTGATCAATCCTTCATTCCACGTCCCCGCGAGGGTCGAGAGCCACGCCTTGCTCAGCGACACCGCCGGCGGATACGAGCTGACACCGGGGTTCAGGTCCCACGGGAAGGAGAGCGCGATCGTCTTCTGGAAGAAGAAGAGCTTCCCGCGCAGATTCCAGTTATCCATCGCATCATCGAAGAACGTCGGCGTCACCGCGATGTCGATCGCCATCGCGATGACCCGCAGCATGATCCAGCCGCCCGCGATCCCCAGGCAGATCGCCGCCGGGCGCGATGGTGCATTCCACATGGGAGGAATGTAGGGGCGCAGCACCGCTGCGCCCTTGCTTCTCGTCCGAATCAACCACGCCCCGCCGAGAGGCACCACCATCGCAGCGAAGACTCCCAGGAATCCCGCAAGCGTCAGCGGAACCCCCAGGAACACATTGCCCAGGAACACGCAGAACATCGAGAACGTCATACCCAACGCGAATCCCCAGACCCATTTTTCACATCGTCCAAGGAGAGGCGTCTGTAGGGGCGTAGCACCGCTACGCCCTTCGCTACGCCCGAATCCATGTTCCAAAAGATCCAACGTCAACCAACCGACAATGGCGGGAATGACGACGCCGGGAATGATCGCGAACACGGTCATCATGGATTGGTCCGGAAGAGAAACGACCGCGTATCGAACCGTTGCACGATCTGGCCCGGTGCGGTCCAGGGGATGCCGTTCACGGTCAGTCGTCCCTCTCTGTCCACGGCAACGTCATCGCGGTGGTAGATCAGCCACACCGGTAGGTCTGGGCGCGGCCCATCGGGTTCGATCGCGACCGCCGGCAGCCCGAAGTAGCGTGCCATGGCCATAATGGGCGTCGCTCCCCGGAGCACCGCGAATTCGCGGACGCCCTCGAGCCACGGTGCGGTCACCTCCATCACGTCATTGAAGTTCAGGTACGTGCGGAAGATTCGCTGCCCGTGCGGCTGTGAGAGGTACGTGTCGTAGTCGTCTTTGACGTACGAGAGCATCTCGGCGCCCATCCGGACGTCGAAGACGATCCAGAGCGCTCCGTAGCAGAGCAGAAAGAGCGGGAGATACCCGATGGGCCGCGCTCCGTTCCAGAATCGGTCAAGAAGCAGCGCCAGCCCGATCGCGGCGAGCAGCGCATAGAAGATCCACATGCCCGAGCGCCCATGCGGCGGGAGCGTCGTGAAGAGCTCCGCGGTACCCACGGGATTGAAGGTGATCACCGGACCCCACACGAAGTTGATGTTGAAGGGATTGTAGTCATCGAACCTCCAGAAGCTCTTCCATACCTCCATTGCCTGCTCGCCGAGCGTCCAGTGCGAGAACCGGATCTCCTGCAGCAGCACGTCCGTCCCCTTCGGGAAGATGAAGCCGATGGCATCGGCCTGTCGGTCCCACTGCCGGTAGGCGTCGACGTTGAGATCGCCCCGGCCGATGCCCTTGGGGATCATGAACCCCAGCTGCGTGAGCATTGCCGGCGGATCATCGCGACGGTGCCACAGGAACTGCGCGGCCCTCTCGACCGGACTCGCGAACGTCAGCCGCACGACCTCCACCGGGTGTGTCAAGAGCAGGTCCGCGAGCATGCTGCCGTCCTGCAGAGGTGCAGAGATGTGCAGCCCGTTCGGTGTCTTCTCCGGCTGATCGATACCCGAAAACCGCCAGGATGTTCCCGGCAATTGTCCGCCTCGAAAGTCCCAGACGGTTTCCTCAAATGCGAGACTCGTCACGGGGAGCGCCAGGAGAAGGACGATGAAGATGATCCGGGGAGTGCGCACGATGCCTATTGTAGAGAAGCCGAGACCTCTCCAGCGAGTTCAATTTCTTTCGGTCCATCGGAAACAGTGGCCTTCAACCTCCTCACTCCTGCCGAAGAACTCTCCTCCTTCTGAATCTTGAACGATCCGAGC
>CAZLYW010000035.1:0-1566 GCA_964563915.1 uncultured Candidatus Peribacteria bacterium
TGGAGCGGGATACGAGAATCGAACTCGCGTCTCAAGCTTGGGAAGCTCGCGTACTACCACTGTACTAATCCCGCAGAGGCATGGAAGGGCAACCCTCCGGGTTTCCCTTCCATGAACCATCCCTTCCGGCAAGGTACGCCTCCAGCGCTGGGACCCACGAGACCCAGTGCTTCGGCGCAGTTCTTTGAAACGCAAGCGAGTCGTGAGTTTTCGATATGTTGCGAATTGTACGAAGGATCGGACGAAGTCCTATTCAAGGATACAGTGAAGGGAAGGGAGAGTGCGAGAGACGAAACCGCAGATTTTTTCCTCAATGAAAAGGAACAACAATATGTTTTCAACAATTTGTCGCGAAGCGCCGGGTGGCTCCGCCAGGACCCGGCGCTGGAGCGACACCGCTGAAAGGAAGGGTGGGTCCGTGGGAGGGACACCGCTAGGTGGCCCCCCCACGAACTCTGGAGCGCATGACGGGGCTCGAACCCGCGACCTTCGCCTTGGCAAGGCGACGCTCTAGCCAACTGAGCTACATGCGCTTGGGAAGATGACGCAGGAAATCCTACCGTCATCGCAGGGCAATGCAAAGACCACGATCCTGCTGCACTGCACTTCCGCTCTGGCGCATTGTTTGTTACATTTTGCTCTGTGCAAAGCCACAAGAAGATCGTTATCGCGTTCGCGATCCTCGGCGTGCTCTCCGCGGTCGTCCCGTACGCTGCTGCCGAGACCGTCAGCCACTCCGCGCAGATTCCGCTCTCGGTGACCAACTGGAGCAAGTCTGTCGCTCTCAGCAAGTTCCCGGCGGCGCAGGGGAGCCTGACCGCGATCACCTTTACATTGAACTCCACCATCACCGGCGTCCAGAGCATCGAAAGTCTCGACAACTCCGGTGCGGTCGTGAGGAGCACGCTCGCTGCGAACATCCAGCTGCAGCGTCCCGATGGGACAGTACTCCTGACCCACACGCCCGGTGTGGAGGTGACGAATACATTCACTACCTACGACGGCACCAAGGACTACGCGGGTACCTCTGGCGCCACCAATCCCATTGCGACGACCAGCACGGGTGCGACAACACTCACGGGGCTCTCGGCAGCCGACACCGCGCTCTTCTCCGGAGCGGGGACGCTCAATCTCCCCATCACCGCCACTGCGGTCTCCAATTTCCTGGGAGCCGGGAACCTCGATTCCGTCTCCACGCTCTCGGCGTCCGCGGACGTGATCGTCACCTATGCGTACGTCAATCCCGATCTCTCCATCCGTATTGTTCCCGCCGGACCGTTCGCTATCGGTCAGACGGAAGCCTACGTGTTGAGCGTCGCGAACGGTGGTTCGGGCCCCACCAATGGACCGACGACCGTCGCGATGACGATTCCCGGAGGGCTGGTGCCGGTCGCCGCCGCCGGCACAGACTGGTCGTGCACCGTCACAGGGCAAGATGTCACCTGCACCACCATGTCCATTCTCCCGGTGAGCGGATCGTTCCCGGATATCACGGTGCAGGTTGCCGTCGCGTCGGGGTCCTTCCCGAGCATCGTCGCGACGGCAGTCGTCGTGACCGGGAACGAT
>CAZLYW010000035.1:1666-12326 GCA_964563915.1 uncultured Candidatus Peribacteria bacterium
GGGGGCGGACCCCCCTCCGCTGAAGCTACGGGGGGCGGAGGCGGAGGTGGTGGCGAGCGAAGGAGCACGGAGCATGCGTCGCCCTTCACCTTCAGCAACACGATCGGTGCATTCGGAGGACCTGCGGCTGGAGACGACACCCGACCCATTGTGGATGCGCAGGGCTGCGCACTGAGCGCCGTCGCGATCACTCCCGTGCCGGTGCGTGATCACCAGAGCTGTCTCGCCTTCGTCCCCGATCGTCCGCTGACCTTCACCGATATTGCCGACGATCCGCATGAGCGGTTCATCGAAACGCTGCGCAAAACGCAGATCGCCGCGCAGGGGGACTTCGTCGTCAGCGGCGCGGGCAACCCCAGTTCGGGCAAGCAGCAAGCGGAGTACCGATCGGGATCCTTCCCCTTCCGGCCGGGGGCACCCGTGTCGCGTTTCGAAGTCGTGAAGATTGCCATGCTCAGCAATTGCCTTCCTGTCCCCGATGCTGTTCCGACGACGACCGTCACGTTCTCGGATGTCCCCAAAGACCATGCCGGTCCGACCGAGAACTTCACCGCGCGCGTCCTCTACGAAGCCGCGGAGCACGGTATTGCCGAAGGGTTCGACGACGGAACGTTCCGTGCGAGCGTACCTGCGACGAACGCCGAAAGCCTCGCCCTGCTCCTGCGTGCCGCGGATGCCATGCCGAAAGGACTCGCCCTCCAGAGCACGACGCAGTGGTACGACCCGTACATCGTGTTCGCCCATGAGCAGCATCTGATTCCCTCTGCGTTCGATCCTCGTGGAACGATGACCCGCTCCGCATTCTCCGCACTGGTCGTGCACGTCATGGCTCTCGCACGGAACCCGGCCATGTCCACGTACGTCCGTCAGCTCGATCTGGAACGCCAGGAATTTGCACCGCACACGCTTGCGTATGCCCCGGTGACGCTCGCCGGCCAACGGTTCCGACCCGTCGAGGGACTCTCGTGCAGTGCGAAGGACCCCCTCCTCAACAGTTGCATGCAGTACGTGCCCAATCGCGATGTCCACTTCACCGACGTGACGGAGGGGTCCGCCGTTGCGCGTTCCATCGATCTCCTGAAGAAGACCACACTCGTCCCCGACGGAGATTTCATCGTCAGTGGCGTGGGCAACCACTCCACCGGCAAACAACAGGAAGCGTTCCAGAGGGGGATCTACGCCTTCGACCCCGGTCATGCCGCATCGCGTCTGGAGGTGGTGAAGACGGCACTCGTGAGCAACTGCGTGCCGGTGTTGGACTACATCCCCCGCACGGACGTGACATTCAACGATGTGCAAGCAACGCTGAATCCCGCGGATGAACTGCAGGACTTCACCAGCCGCGTCTTCGCCACCGCGGCGCTCTTCGGCATTGTCAAAGGCGACAGGGAGGGCCGGGCGCGCCCCTTCGCGGAGGTCACGCGCGGCGAAGCCCTCCTCATCCTCCTGCGCGCCGCCGACGCGCTCCCGAAGAATTTCACGCCGTCACCGCATCCGTTCAGTGATGTTGCGCAGACCGACGAACTGGCGCCATCGCTCTCCTTCGCGGCGGGCAACGGCATCCTGCCAGGGACGTGGAAAACCCCGCTCTTCCGGCCGCATTCCTCCGTGACCCGTGCGGAGATGAGTATTCTGCTGACGAACATCATGCAGTGGGGCTCGGACGTTCGCATCCGGGCCTATCGGGCGAGCGTCGCGCCGCTCCTCCGTTGAGACAGCGGCGGAAATGGTGTATAATGGACAGAACAATGACGCACACACACAACACGATTGCACACATGCTCCACTGGACGATCATCTCCTGCATTCTGACGGTGGGTGTGGTCCAGGGAATGCAACTGTTCGCGTCAGCACTCGTCCTGAACCGCAAGCCGGCGACGGGCATTGCCGTCGCAGCGAAGAGCCGGCAGGTGCATCCTGCGGCTTCCGACACCGTCCCCTCCTTCGAGTGCGCCATCGATCCGTTCGGCAGAGTGCCGAACTGGGGCGGCATGCAGAGCGCCGCGCAGCTCAACCGCGCGTACGCATCCATCGCTCCGCAGGAGTACGTTCCTCCGCCGGCGTACGACATCCGCGAACTGACAACCCCGCTCTCCTCGCTCAATCAAGGTCCGCGAGATGCAGAGACCGTCCGTCTCATTACCGGAAAACTCCTCTTCTCCACCCGGTTCATGGGCCGCTTCGACCTCGACGATGGAGAGTGGACGGGGACGCATCCGGGCATCGATTTCAAGATGCCACCGGGAACCCCCATCCGTGCGATCGCGGGAGGCAGAGTGCATGCTATTGAGTATCAGCCGGAGGGCCTCGGGAAATACGTCGTCATCGAACACCGGTTGCCGGCGACCGGCGAGCGAATCTTCTCCATCTACGGACACATGGATGCCATCACCGCGCGCACCGGCGACGAAGTGCAGCCCGGCGACGACATCGGCACCGTCGGACAGACGGGTATCGTCACATTGCCACATCTGCACCTGCAGATCGATCGTGACGATGGATCAGAGCCGCATCTGCCGTACGTACCGCTCGCCACGACGCCGCGTTCAGAGGTGATGAAGCGCATGATCAATCCGATTGATGTGATTGAACGCTACTGAGGCCGTGACGAAGCGTGGCGGAGACGAGCAAAATGTGCTATACTGACACGATATGCCTCTGCACATCTTCGTACGGCTTTCGACCCTCCTGAGCTCTCTTCTCAGTCCTGTCACCGCACGCGCGGGGGATGCCGGAGTCGATCGAGGAATTACGCTGCTCGAGCCGGTCGGCGGCGTCGCGAATATCCCGGTGGCCGGCAACGCAGGGCTGGGTGTCTTCGGGTTCTACTTCAACCTGCTCTACCCGTGGGTGGTGGGAATGGCCGCCGCGATCGCCGTGCTCATGGCCGTCGTTGGCGGCATCCAGATCAGCATGGCGGGGAGCGACGCTGGGCAGGTCAGTGCAGGGAGGAACCGGCTCCTCATTTCGCTCGGTGGACTGCTCATTATCCTGGCATCCGCGATCATCTTGAACTCCCTGAATCCTACGTTTTATCGATAACTCTGCGGCGTTGATTTCCATGCGATACCTCCCATCATTCCTGCGGGCATCACTCGCCATTCTCTGTGTCGCTCTCCCCACGATAGCGCTCGCCGTCGGGCAGTACCCGCCGCTCGTCTGCAACGGCCTCTTCGGCTGCGGAGCACCGCCGAGTAACGTGCTCCTCGAAAGTACCCTCCCGGCCGCGGCGGTTCTCCTCATGCAGCTTGCCGCGGGCGGCGCGGTGCTCGCCGTCGTCATCGCGGGCACCCAAATGGCCGTCAGCTACGGTGACGAGGGCAAGATCACCAACGCGCGCAAGGCGATCCTCTTCGCGCTCGGCGGCTTCGGTCTTGCGCTCTCGTCGGCATCCATCGTCGCGTTCGTCACGACGGAGGATTACGGCTTCTTCGGCGGCAACGTCGTCACGGTGATGGCGTCGGTCGTCCGCATCATCCTGACGCTCTTCAACGTCGGCTTCGCCATCGTCATCATCCTCGCGGGCCTGCGGATGATCACCGCGCAGGGGAACGCCGACGAGTTCAAGAAGGGCGGCGTCATGATCAAGTGGGCGATCATCGGTGGGGTGGTGGTGAACGTCGCCAAGGCGGGCATCCAGGCGTTCCTCGCACTCAATCTCTGAAATGGCATTTCTCCTCTCCCTTCTCGGCATTCTCGCGGGCAGAATGCCCGCGCTGGTCCCACACGCTCGTGCGGCCGTGATCGAGCAGCTCGGCAGCGGCGCGCCGGGGATCGACAACATGTGGGCCGATCTCAAGAGCATCTTCCCGCACACGGACATGGGATCCCAGGGATTGGCCTGGGTCATCCTGATGGCCACGAACCTGATCCTCCGATTTATCGGCGGCATCGCCGTCCTGATGATTCTGTACGGCGGCATCCGCATGATCATGACCGTGGCCGACGAAAATGCCCACGGCGAGGCGAAGAAGATTGTGCTGTACTCCTGCCTGGGGCTGATCCTCACGGTTGGCGCGGACGGGATCGTGCTGTACGTCATGCGCTTGGTGGAGGTGGCGAGCGGAGGCTGATGCGACAAAAGGGACAAAAGCTACAAAGGGAATTCCTTTTGTCTCTTCTGTCCCCTTTGTGCCTTCTGTATCGTAGCCGTGTGTCCCGCCAGTACGTCACCACAGCCATCGATTACCCTAATGCTCCTCCTCACATGGGGCACGTTCTCGAGAAGGTCCTCGCCGACGTGTGCGCCCGGTGGATGCGACTGCGCGGCGATCAGGTCCGCTTCCAGATCGGCACCGACGAGCACGGGATCAAGATCGAGCAGACGGCGAAGAAGGAGGAGATCACGCCGCGGCAACTCGTGGACCGCAATGTTCCACTCTTTCGAGATCTCTACAAGCGCCTCGGCATTTCCGCAGATGTCTTCATCCGGACGAGTGATCAGAAGGTCCACTGGCCGACGGTCATTGAGCTCTGGAAGAGATTGCAGAAGGCCGGCGCGCTCGAGAAGCGCACGTACACGGGTCTCTACTGCAGCGGTTGCGAGCGCTTCGTCACCAAGAAGGAATTGGTAGAAGGGCTCTGCCCCGATCACAAGATTCCGCCACAGGAAGTGCAGGAGGAGAACTGGTTCTTCCGCCTGAGCAGAGAACAGCAATGGCTCACAAATCTTCTGAAGAAGGAATACCGCATTGTGCCGGAGTTCCGCGCGAAAGAAACCTTGATGTTGCTCGAGAGTGGTCTGGAAGATGTCTCGTTCTCGCGCCCGAAGAGCTCGCTCAGCTGGGGCATTCCCGTTCCCGGCGACGAGAAGCAAACGATGTACGTGTGGTGTGATGCGTTGACCAATTACATATCCGGTTTGGGACTTCTGACTGATCATGAGATCCGGAAATATTGGGATGATGCGGAAGTCACTCATGTCATCGGTAAAGATATAGCCCGATTCCATGCGCTGATCTGGCCGGTGATGCTCAAGTACGCAAGCGTGAGAACGCCCGACCGCCTCCTCATTCACGGCTTCCTGACGAGCGAAGGCGAGAAGATGAGCAAAACGACGGGCAACGTCGTCGCTCCTGACGAGGCGATTGGGAAATACGGTGTCGACGCGTTACGCTTCTTCCTCAGCCACGAGATTCCCGTGGGGAACGACGGCGACTTCAGTTGGAAACGGTTTGGAGAACTCTACAACAGCAAACTCAGGAACCAATTGGGCAATATGCTCAACAGGATTCTGGTGCTGATCAAGCGTGAGAGCGCATTTACGATGAACGTTCCCGCGATGGATATGCAAGAGGAAGTCGGCAAGACGTGGAACGTTGTGAACGAGCAGATGAATGGTTTCGATCTTCATGGCGCGCTCAATGCGGTGATGGCGCTCGTGGACTACTGCAACGTGCAGATGCAGGTGCGTCAGCCGTGGGAGCTCACGGGAGACGAACGCAACGATATTCTCTCGGGCTTCGCAGAGGCACTCCGTCACGTATCACTGCTGCTCCTGCCGTTCATTCCCGAGGCGGCGCAGAAGATCAGCCGACAACTCAATGTGCCGTACGTGGAGAGGATGCTCGAAAAAGACTTCATCATCACAAAGGTGATGAAGGAGTGGGGGAGTGAGAAGGAATGGAAAGAGGTGGGGGAGCCAACGATCTTGTTTGCTCCCGTACTCTGAGATACACTCCGCACATGACTGTCGAAATAGGCAAGTTGGAGATTGATCCGGCACAACTTCCGTTGACGGGGAGCAGTCCCTATTGGGATTCTTGGCATCTGTTTGTCGTGGAAGAAACTCAAGGCGGCGCTGCGGAGACTCGATTGTGGATCTACGTGTGTGTCAGTCGTTCCCATCCTGGTGTTGTCAGCAATTTCAACCTACGCAGCAGAAACATAAACGGTGGGGGAAGCTGTTACATGGACAGCGAAAAGCAGCTTGTCGTCGGAAGTGAATCGGGAACCTACGGTGTCGTGGATCCTGCTTACCGCGATCGATTCGCCGCGTTAATCGCCGATGTTCTGCAGTCTCAAGGCGAGGAGATTACCGGATCGAGAGGAGTGGATTGAAGCGACGGCGTGATTGTTCTACACTCTTTCTGCTCTCATCGAGACCGAGCCGGCCGGAGGTGCCAGGAGCAGTGGAGAGGAGAGCGCTTCGACGGGCTCAGCGCAAGCAGCTCAATTATTTTCTTCCTTTTTCTTCTATGTTCGACCCCATGTCCGAACTCACGGGCGCACCTTCCCCAGGCGATTCCTTCGGCGGCGATGCACCACCCCTTCCTGCTCCGCGTCATCCCCGCCAGGGTGGCGGTCCTTCGTCAGGCTCAGGACGGTTCGCGCAGGACCTCCACAGCGTCACCATCCACGCACGCCAGCGGACCTTCTACGTCGACCTGAAGGAATCCGGGAACGGCAAATTCTTCAAGATCTCCGAGAAATCCCGCGGCGGCCAGAAGACGACGATCATGTTCGATGTTGAGGATCTCGATCAGATGATCGCTGCTCTTCAAGAAATGAAGACGAAGTTATAAAGGAACCTCTGAATAATCATGCAGACGTATCATGCGGAATGAATTCCGCGTTCAACGCAACGGGGTAGCCCGGCATTTAAATGCCGGGCTACCCACATCGGGAAACCGGCGAATTCATTCGCCAGAGTACACGCAGATCCAAGGCGGATGATGGGCATTTTTCAGAGGTTCCTAAATGTAATTGCAGGATCTCTCTCCTTTCGCAGCAGGGTGACGCTAAGCGGAACCCTCTCCCACCGCCCTTCGACCGCGCTCCCATTCGCTACGCTCCCATTCGCTACGCTCAGGGCCTTCGGCAGGGCAGGCAGTGGGAGAGGGGTAGGGATGAGGGCACTGGTGCCATCGCGGTATGATTTCCTCTTGCTCAGTGAACCCTCAACCCCGCACCAGACGCTTCGCGTCGATGCGGGGCAAGCCCTGCCTTCTCCCGGAGCCTGTCCCGAGCCGAAACGAGGGGCTGAGGGAGAAGGTTTTACATAGATTCCGTCACGGCTATTCATCGCTTTCCCCGTTCCCACGCCGCTCCCGTCATCGGCTTCCCTCCCGCTGCCTGCACCCTTACCAGGTGGAGGACGGTTCCTTTCGCGCAGGTGAGCACGGCGGAATCCACCGTCGGCTCCAGAGAGGACTCGAGGATCTTCACGGTTTGTCCGTCCTGCACGAGCGTCACGCCCGGCCAGGGATTCAGCGCACGGACATTCCGATCAATCTCCTCGGCCGTCATCTCTTGCGGATGAACCATTCCGTCCTCACGCTTGAGCGTCCGACAGACCGTCACGCGGGTAGGATCCTGCTCAAGCGGTTGGAGAGGATTCTTCAGTGTGCGGAGGAGAAGCCCAGCGCCGATGGTAGCGAGCTTGTCGTGCGCCGTCGTGAACGTTTCCCGTGGAGCGATAGCGACCTTCTCCTGATTGAGGATTGGACCGGCATCAAGTTCCTTCACCATCTTCTGAACGCTCACCCCCGTTTCTGCGTCTCCCGCGAGGATCGCATGCTGGATCGGCGATGCCCCCCTCCATCGCGGCAGGAGCGATGCATGGACATTCACAGCAGCGATCGTCGGGACGCTCAGAATCTCCTGGGAGAGGATTTGGCCGAAGGAGACGACGATGAGGAAATCGGGCGTGGATAATTGAAAATTGAAAATTGAAAATTGAAAATGATCGTTGATGTTTTCCGGCTGCTCAATCCTCAAGCCGTGCTTCTGCGCTGCAATCTTGACCGGCGGTGGCATCAGTTCCTGCTTTCTGCCGGTTGGTCTGTCCGGTTGCGTGATGACGAGGTCCACGGAGAAAGCATCATCCTTCCACAGTGCTTCGAGCGACGGAACTGCGAATGCTGAAGTGCCCAAAAACCACACGGAATGCTTCGATGGCATGCAGGCAGTGTACACTTTGGGCATGACGAAACGGACGAACAAACTTCAGTCCTCAGTCAGGAGAATCATCGCTCCGATCCTGCGTGAATGTCCACTGGAATGCGGGATTGTCACCATCACCGAGATCGACGTATCGTCCGACCTCGCGTACGCGACGATCCATGTGAGTTCGCTCCAGAGACCGGAGGCGGCAATAGCGTTTCTGGAAGAGCGCCGTTCTGCGTTGCAGAAGAGCATGGGACAGCTGGAGACCCACAGGACGCCACAACTCCGGTTCCGATTGGATAGGAGAGCGGAAGAGGGGAGCCGGATCGAGAAGTTGTTGGGGTAACAGGACATGTCGGCAGAGACGTCGACGTCTCCGCTGACGCAAAACGCATCAAGACAACCTTCTTATTCAAAAATACATCGTAAGAGAGTTCACGGAGTTCGCAAGACCACGTCATTGAACTCCGTCTTCACCGGTGCGTACACTCCCACCCTTTATGATCGCAGCGCAGGATCTCGCCTCGGCCTTGGAACTCCTCTCCCCGGCCGATCGCGTCTGCTGCGTCTGCCATCGCAATCCCGACGGCGATGCCATCGGGTCGCTCTTGGGGATCGCTCTGCTCCTGGAGCGGCAGTTTCCGGAGAAGTCCGTCTCGATGCACTGCGTCGATCCGGTTCCGGAGATGTTCCACTTCCTTCCCGGCGCATTCCGTCCATCGACTTCGCTTGGGACAGGCTCCCCCCTTCCTGAACCGGATGGGACGCTCATCGTGTTCCTCGACTGCGGCGAGCCGAAGCTCACCGAACTCCACGAGAGCCACCCGCAGCTCTTCGATGGAACCTATCGGTCGCTCATGTTCGACCACCACTACGGCAATCCGAAGTTTGGGACGGTCAACTTTCTCCTTCCCGAAGCCTCTTCCACGTGCGAGGTGGTTACGCAATTCGCGGACGCCGCCGGGTGGTCGATTGATGCCGACACGGCCACATGCCTCCTCACGGGCATGTTCACCGATACGGGCGGCCTCCTCCACAGCAACACGACTCCCGCGGTCTACCGGACGGTCGGTCGGCTGATGCGCGCGGGCGGGCGGCGGCAGGAAGTGGTCAATGCGGTGTTTCGCACCGGGAAGCTCTCGACGCTGCGCCTCTGGGGCCATGTCCTGGAGAAGATCAGCCTCACCGACGAAGGCGGTGCGATCTCGGCCGTCACCGAAGGCGACTTCCGCGCGACGGGCGCCGACTACAGCGAACTCACCGGCGCGATCGACTACGTCAACGCTGTTCCGGGGATGCGCTTCTCCTTGATTCTGAGTGAGCGGGACGGCACAGTGAAAGGATCACTTCGGACGATGCGCGACGATGTTGACGTCTCGGCGATGGCGAGCAAGTTCTCGGGAGGGGGGCACAAGAAAGCCGCGGGGTTTGCACTGTCGGGCAAGCTGAGGCCGGAGGTGCGGTGGAAGGTTGATGAAGATGCTGAGTGAAAGTTCCTCGTACGTTCCTCGATACGCTGATGGCTTCGCCGTCAGCTACTCGGAATGACAAACATTCTATAAAAATGGGCGTGCTAAGAATGGACGTCGAGTAGCCCGCCGGATGCGGGCGTATCGAGACGATTGTCACTAAAAACCATTGTCATCCCGAGTAGCTCGTCCGCGCGGCGGACGAGCGTACGAGGGACTCAAACTGATTTCTGTTGATCACCTAACGGTTGCTCCTTTGCTGGCTCTGGAGTCGTTACTGCAGGAGCGATGACTTCCGTCGCAGCAACAGCTGCTTCCTCTTTCATGGCCGTCTCAGCCGAATCCTGTCTCGCCGTTTCCCGTTTGACCGCGGCAGCACCCGCCGCCAGCGCCTGCTGCGCCATCACTTCCTCCGGCTTCGTCGTGATCACTTTCGTCTCCGGATCGCTCGCGATGATCTGGATCGCGACGTGCTTGTTGCCTGCGAAGAAGATCCCCTGGCCCACGCCGGAGTTCAGCAGGACTTCTTTCTCGCCGTCGGTCAGGTAGAACAGTTTCTGGAGGTTATCGACCGCCGACGCCGATTGCTTCAGGAGGACCTGGAGCGAGGAGTTCGTGATGATCGGCTTGCCGAAGGGCGAGTTCACGAAATCGTCGACGTCCTGCGTGATCGTCGTGATGCCGAGGTAGTACTTGCGGGCTCGCTTGACGATGCCGTAGAGGAATTTCGCGGAGTCCTCGAACTGCATCAGGTTCCACGCTTCGTCGATCACCAGGAACCGCTTCTTCATCTCCGCACGGACGATGTTCCACAGGTGGTTGAGGACGATGTAGATCGCGATCGGGCGGAGCTGCTCCTCCAAGTCGCGGATCTGGAAGACAACCATTTGGTTGCGGAGCTCGACGTTCGTTTGTTGGTCGAAGATCCCGGCGTAGCTCCCGTCGGTGTACTTCTGCAGGACCTTCGCCATGTTCTCGCCGCCCTGGGTCGTCATCAGCACGTCCACCAAATCGTGCATCGTCGGCGGTTCGATGTTGGTCGGGTCCGACGTCTGCAGCGTGATGCCCTTGAGCGCGTAGGTATCGAGGATCGCCTTGTCGAGGATGCCGTCCTCTGTGGGCGTGAGGGTTCCCAGCATCAGTCGGAAGAGGCCGTGCAAGTTGATCGCTGCCGACCGAAGGACTTCGCCGACCTGGGCTTCGTCCCCACGAATAGCCTTGGGCAGATCGAACGGGTTGATATGGAAGCTGCTCTGGAGGCTCAGCGGCACGAACGAGCCGCCGACCATTTTGCAGAGCTCGAC
>CAZLYW010000036.1:0-11688 GCA_964563915.1 uncultured Candidatus Peribacteria bacterium
TGGTGGAGTGTACCGGATTCGAACCGGTGGCCTTCGCAATGCGAATGCGACGCTCTACCAGCTGAGCTAACACCCCGAATGTGAAAGAAAGGTGCGGGACGAATGGTGCGCTCTATCAGCTGCCTGCCCGGCGAAGTCCCGCGAAGTCCGCAGGACGAAGTGGGAAGGAGCGAAGTCGGGAGCTACAGTGCCACGCATAGGCTTATTCTACAATTTGTTTGAGCATATTCTCAAGCAAGCGTACAGTTTTCCGTACTTCCCCCCGATGCCGTATGTCACGCTCTTCGCAGACACTCTTCACTGTCGTTGCCCTCGTCCTCGCAGGAATGTTCCTCTTCAGCTCCACCGGATCGGCAGCACCTGCATCGGTGAACGTGAACGGCAAGATCTACTACATCGTCAGCGGCAACGATCCGACAATGGATACCGGCGCCGAGGTCTGCGCGAGCATCGGCAAAATCTGCAAGGAGTACGGCACGATCGGGACGAACGCCGTGTGCGTGAAATTCCATCCCACGTCACGGGCACTGTCGATTCTCGACGGCAGCAAGGCGGAGTTCTTCTGCGACGGTCCGCCCCAGACAGGGGTATGCGGGAACCTCAACATGAAGAACGTCTGCGCGGTTTGCCCGAAATGCAGCCTCAACGAAGCCTCCACCTGCAATCAACCGATCGGCCAGCACTTCCGCGAGATGTACGTGGAATGTCTGACGCCGAAGGTCAAGCGTTCATCGTCATCGAGTCGGTACAGCTCGAGGAGGAGCAGTTCCTCCTCGCGACGCAGCTCATCTCGACGCTCTTCGTCTTCCAGCTCTTCCCGTCGGAGCGTCATCTACACTCCTCCGACGAGGAGGGGAGGCCAGTACGGACCGCTCCCACTGCCCAGGAGCACGCCCGGCGGTCAGGATCCGCGCATCGGCCAGCACCCAGGCAAGGTCATCTGCGAGTTCTACCAGATGACCAACCCCGGCGATTACGCCAAGTCCAACAAGAAGCTCGTCACCTGCGCCGCGTTCAAGGCCGCCGACCACTTCTGCACGATCGCCATGCAATCGCAGTACGCGCGCGCCGAGCGGTGCGACGAGCAGGGGATCATCATCTGCTCTAACCCCTGCACCCCACCGACCTACCAGCTCCCGATCCAGCGCTGTGCCGCCGACAATGACCGTGCGCGCGGCATCAATGCCTCACCCATCAGTTTCTGCGGATCCGCGTCACCGAGAACGACACCAGCTCCCGCCAAGAAGAACGCAGGGGAACTGTGCCAGCACGGCGGCGACTGCACATCCGGCATGTGCCTCGGCGTCGTCCCGGGCAGGGAGTACCGTTGCTCGTGCGTGAATCCGACGACGCGGTGGCAGAGTTGCATTAAGTAGGAAAACGAGGCAAACGACCCTTCGGCAAAGCTCAGGACAGGCGGAAACGAGGATAACGACGATCCTCGTTTTCTTCGTGTACATTGATCGCTTCGTTTGCTGTTCAAAAAATTAGAGATACCCATCTACCCTCACCTTCCCGATGTATACCGGAATCTCCTGCTGTCCTTTGATCCTCTGAATAGCTTTCAGCAACCCGACGCGCTCGATGACGTCACGGAAGCGCCGCACCGCGCCTTCATTCCCGAAGTCCGTCATGACGGTGAATTGTTCCAGGCGCTTCCCGAAGACGAGGATGGAGTCATCCGTTGCGCGCGCGATCCGGTACGCTCCCATGCGGTCGGCTCGCAGGTGGGGACGGAGGACGGGGATGACCTTCTTCTGCTGTTCCTGATGATCCGCATGCACCAACTCCCGATGCTTCCGTTCTTCCAACACCACGCGGAGAAGCTTCTTCGTGAGCTGGTCGAGGTTGTTCCTGGTCGCACAGGAGATGCTCAGGAAGACCTCGATGCCTGCTTTCCCAAGGGCCCTTTGGAGCGACGTGACCTCATGTCCAACGAGGTCCGCCTTGTTCAGAACAACGAGCTCGCGCTTCTCGGCGAGAGAAGGGGGGTAAGCAGCCAGCTCCGATCGGATCGCCCGGTAATCGCCGATGAGCTGTTGGACATCCAACGTTTGCCCTTCCCTCAGCGCTCTTCCGATATCCAGAAGGTGCAGGAGAGCGCCGCACCGCTCGATGTGGCGGAGGAATTCGTGCCCGAGGCCTTTCCCTTCACTGGCTCCTTCGATCAGTCCGGGGATGTCGCAGACGACGTACGTACGGTCATCAACGTTCACCACTCCCAAATTCGGAACCAGAGTCGTAAAGGGGTAATCGGCGATCTTCGGGCGGGCCGCGCTGATGACCGAGATCAGTGTCGACTTGCCAACGCTCGGATAACCGATGATGCCGATGTCGGCGACGAGTTTGAGATCCAGCACGATGGTCTGCGCTTCTCCCGGCTCGCCGAGTTCCGCGAAATCCGGCGCCTGTCGGGTCGAACTGGTGAAGTGCGCGTTGCCGTAGCCTCCACGCCCGCCTTTGGCGATCAGCATCGTGTCGCCGTGCGTCTCCAGGTCGCCCCACGGCGTCCTCTTGCCATTCGCATCGACAGAGGAGACTACGGTCCCGGGAGGGGCCTTCAAGAAGAGATCCTGTCCGTCCTTGCCGTTGCAATTCTTCCCGAGGCCGAATCCGCCCGCAGGAGCCTCGAATTTCTTTCGCGATGCGAAGTCGCTCAAGGTATCAGCGTTTTCATCGGCGACCAGGTAGACGTCCCCCCCGCGGCCTCCGTCGCCGCCGTTGGGGCCGCCCTTGGGAATGTACTTCTCTCTGCGAAAACCGACGCAGCCTCGGCCGCCGTGACCGCCACGGACCTCGATTGTTGCTTCATCTACAAACATACTGTGAGCATACCATTGACGAGAGGGAATTAGCACTCTAAAATAGCGAGTGCTAATCCTCTCCCTGAGTATCTATGTCTAAAATTATTGGCATTGACCTAGGAACGACGAATTCCTGCATGGCCGTCATCGAAGGCGGCGAACCGGCAGTGATCCCGAATGCCGAAGGGAACCGGACGACGCCCTCGGTGGTTGCTTTCAAAGATCCTTCGGCAGGGCACGCTGAGGTGCTCGTGGGCGTCGCGGCAAAACGGCAAGCCGTCACGAATCCCAAGAAGACGGTCTTCTCGGCGAAGCGCTTCGTCGGCCGCAGATTCAGTGAAGTGAAGCAAGAAGCGAGCCAGATGCCGTTCGAGGTACAGTCAGGGAAGGAGGGGCGTGCGATGATCGTGATCGATGGAAAGCCGATGCTCCCGCAGGAAGTGAGCGCGAAGGTCCTCCAGAAGCTCAAAGTCGATGCCGAGAAGTTCCTCGGTTCCCCGGTGACGAAAGCAGTGATTACCGTTCCCGCGTACTTCGACGATTCCCAGCGCCAAGCGACCAAGGAAGCTGGGCAGATCGCCGGGCTCGAGGTCGTTCGGATCATCAACGAACCAACGGCTGCCGCGCTCGCCTACGGTCTCGACAAGAAGAAGAATGAGAAGATCATCGTCTACGATCTCGGTGGCGGCACGTTCGACGTGTCGGTGCTGGAGATGGGTGACGGCGTCTTCGAGGTGGTTTCGACGAACGGCGACACGCACTTGGGCGGCGACGACTTCGACCAGGTGATCATCGACTGGATCCTGCAGGAATTCAAGAAGGACCAGGGAGTGGACTTGAGCAAGGACACGATCGCGCTGCAGCGTCTGAAGGAAGCGGCGGAGAAGGCGAAGATCGAACTGAGTTCCACGACCGAGACCGAAATCAACCTGCCGTTCATCACCGCAGACGCTTCCGGACCCAAGCACCTCACCATGAAGATGAGCCGCGCAAAGCTGGAGGCCCTCGTCAACCACTTGATCGAGAAGACCGTAAAACCCTGCGAAGCGGCCTTGAAGGACGCCAAGATCAAGAAATTTGACATCGACGAAGTGGTTCTCGTCGGCGGCATGACGCGCATGCCGATGGTCGTCGCGAAAGCGAAGGAACTCTTCGGGAAGGAGCCGCACAAGGGCGTCAATCCCGATGAGGTCGTGGCGATCGGCGCGGCGATCCAGGCGGGCGTGCTCGGTGGCGACATCCACAAGGACATCGTCCTGATCGACGTCACTCCTCTGAGTCTCGGGATTGAGACGCTGGGCGGTGTCGCAACCAAGCTCATCGAACGGAACAGCAAGATCCCAACGAGTAAATCGCAGATCTTCTCCACTGCAGCGGACAATCAAACCTCCGTGGAAATCCACGTCGTCCAGGGAGAGCGCGAGATGGCGAGTGACAACAAATCACTCGGGCGTTTCATCCTCGATGGCATCCTGGCAGCTCCGCGCGGCTTACCGCAAGTTGAAGTCACGTTCGACCTCGATACCAACGGCATCCTGAGTGTCCGTGCCAAGGACAAGGGCACCAGCAAGGAGCAGCACATCACCATTCAAGGCTCCACCGGACTCAGCAAGGACGAGGTGGAGAAGATGAGGAAAGACGCCGAGCTGCACGCCGATGACGATAGGAAGAAGCGCGAGGCGGTGGATGCGCGCAATCAGGCCGATGCACTCGTCTTCACGCTGGAGAAGCAGATGCGCGAGCACGACGCGGTCATCCCCGACGGCGTGAAGAAGAAGGTGAACGAGAAGATCAATGCGCTGAGGGATCTCCTGAAGAAGGAAGACGCATCAGCCGAAGAGCTCAAGAAGGCGACCGAAGCGTTGGGGACGGAAGCGCAGGAGATCGGAAAGGTCGTCTATGAACAGGCTGCAAAGAACCCTTCGTCAGGCTCAGGACAAGAGAAGACCAATGCCTCGCAGAACGAAAACGTGAAAGAGGCGGAGGTCGTCGACGAGAGAGACGAGAAACAGTGATCAGTGTGTTCCGTGGAGGATCGTCTTCTTTGTGGAGATCACCGTTTCTTGCTGCGCGAGTTTTGCCTCTTGGATGAAGTCCACGACCTTCATACGCCTACGGGCCTCGTTTTCATTCCTTCGATTCTGCTCAGCAAAATACTCCTCAACGGTTATCGAGAGGCCGGCTTGTCTCAGTGCCTCAGCGATGTTCTCATCCTTGAGTTCTTTTCGAGAGTAATTCACCATGAAACCTTTGATGAAGTCTCGCGTGCTTGCTACCTCACGTGAAATACCGTTCAACGCACACAACCGAAAGTACCCTTCAGGGCCAACCGGTGCATGCACACGATGGAGGTAATCTGCGATCTCATGATCCGTTACCTGCTCGGAGTGGAAATGCATAGACAGTGACGATTGTACGCTGCAGCTCCTTCCTGTATAGTATTTTTGTTCAAAAACTGTTGCATTACTCTTCACAGAGCCAAAAAAATGGCTTTACTACGTCAGGTTTTGGGACGTGCTTCCTACAGGTGTTCCGCTACGTACTGCGCGAGTTCCGTGAGCCGGTTGCTGTACCCCCACTCGTTGTCGTACCAGCCGAAGACTTTGCAGAGATTTCCTGAGCCTGACGAAGGACCAATGACCTGAGTGAGTGCAGCGTCGAAGATGCAGCTTGCCGGATCGCCCACGATATCGTGGAGGACGATGGGCCGCGTCTCGTAGCGAAGGTACCCTTTCAGAGAGCCGCTCTTCGATGCCAGTTCAAATGCGACATTGATCGATTCCACGGTGACTTCCTTCTTGGTGAGGACAGTTAGATCGTTCAAACTTCCCGTCGGGGTGGGAACACGCACGGCTGCGCCATGCAGTTTGCCACTCAGTTCCGGGATCACGAGCGCGATGGCCTTTGCCGCTCCTGTACTAGTCGGGACCATGTTCACCGCAGCAGCTCGGGCTCTCCGCAAATCCTTGTGTGGCAAGTCGAGCAGGTTCTGGTCGTTGGTGTAGCTGTGGATCGTCGTCATCAATCCGTACTCAATCCCAAATGCGTCATGCATCACTTTGGCCATCGGCGCGAGGCAGTTTGTGGTGCAGGAGGCGTTGCTGATGATGTGCATCGTCTCGGCGTCGTAGGTCTGCTCATTCACGCCCAGACAAATCGTGGCGTCGGCTTTGTCCTTGCAGGGAGCCGAGATGATCACCTTCTTCGCACCGGCTTTGAGATGCAGGGCTGCATCATCTCTCTTGGCGAAGCGTCCGGTACATTCGAGGACGACATCGACCTTCAGATCTTTGTGCGGAAGCTTGTCCGGTTCTTTGATCGCCGTGATCTTGATCGATGTGCCGTCCACAGAGAGGGAATCCGCACTCGAACGTACGTCCCCGGCGAAAGTTCCGTAACTCGAATCAAACTGGAAGAGGTGGGCAAGCACCGCGGGCTCGGTCAGATCGTTGATGAGGACCACGTTCACGTCCGGATGCCTGTCCAGGATGATCCTGAGTGCCTGGCGTCCGATGCGTCCAAATCCGTTGATGGCGAGGTTCATAGAGATAGAAAGACAGTGCCAGCAGTGTAGCAAAGAGAAGGCAATCGCAAGGACTCACTTCTGCCCCATGTCCAACTGCCTACGACGGTCATCGGAGAGGTGGGGCCAAATCGCGTCTCGGACGGTGGGATCAAGTGGCGTCACGAGCGAGAGATGGAACGCGATCTTCTTCTGGAGATCGGGCGGAGCGACGGGCAGAAGAGCAACAATGTCCTTGGAGAGCGGTGATCGCAGAAATCGGTTGACGCACAGGTGTTCCGCGACCGCGCATGCGAAACCGGGATCGTCTTTATTCGCGAGCGCAGTTTTCAGGATCTCCGTCCCCTCGCCGGAGAGCTTCGTAAACATGTTCACGGGTTGGCGCGAAAGAGCGATGGTTGCGATGTTCTTCCCCACGGGAGTTCCAGCATTCTTCGCATGGTGCATCAGTCGACCGACGACCGCGGGGTCGCCGCTCGGACGAATAGTTCTCGTCAACGTATTCACCGCGACCTGCGCCACCGGCGCTGCTCGAACGTACGTGACTCCTTTTTCGTCCGTTTTTCTTTCCACCATGGTCAGCGCATCCATGAGGTAATCGACGTGTTTCGGATGCGCCATCGGGCCGCGGTTGATGAGGACGCGCGCGGCGATTACTTTTTCTGAGGAATCTCCCAACGCATCGAAGAGCACGCTGATCTTCCTGTCGATCAACTGAACATCCTCATGCGCAGGCTTCTCGAGTGGATTGGCGCCATTCTCCGACCAGAGCAGCGTTTTGTGGACGGGGTACCGTGTGTTGCCGAGGACGTGCTTCGCATACACTTCCGCGGCCAGAGGATTGCGCTTTGATGAGTGCGCGAGACCTTCGGCAGACCATTCTGCATGGGCATTCCCCCAGCCGCTCTTCGGGGCGCGAATTCTCTCATACTGCTTGTAGATTGCTCGGGGATCGCCGTTCAACCCTGCCCACCACATCGCGTACCCGCTTACGACAGGGGACTCGTCTTCCAGAAGCTGGATATCCGTATCAAGACGCTTCTGGATGGCTTCAGCCGTGGACGGGCGACTGAAAGGGTCCACTCCCCGGTCCATCAATGCCATGTGGTACAGAACCTCCTCCGGGAAAGGATACTCTTTCATGTCTTTGTGCTCCCACGGCTTCGTCACGGATGTTTCCTTCGGCTGTTGCCGGGGAGTGTAGGTGGCATCCAGTGTATCGGCGGACGCGAGGAGACTCCCTGCTACGACAACACCGGCCTTCACGTGTGACCGAATCCCCTCGAGAGCGGATTGCCACCACGACGCTGTCCCGTGCGTTTCTCGTTTTTGGTGTTCTGCCGTCGCGATGGGGTACTCAGCGATGGTGGTGAGCGACATGCCTCATACATATAGCGGGCACGCGAGCGAACCCCTAATGAAATGTTTCGCGAACCGACGTCGATGTCGTTTCACAGCGCCAAAGTCAGCTTCCGATCGTCCTCCGAAAGTCCTCAGAGTCGTGCGAATTCCTTCTGCAGCAGGAGAGTATCCTCCTCTAGAAGCGGCGACTCGCAGACAACAGTTCCTCCGATGTCTCGATCTTTCAGGACGTTCAGAAAATCCTTCCACTGTGCATCGCTCTCGCGGAGCGGCAAGTGGTGCTTCTCGCCCTTGGGACCATACGCGATGCCGGAGTAGTGTAGGTGCATTGTCATCAAGGATTTCTTGCCGAGGTAGTTCTCGTACACATCGAACATCTCGTTCCATTCCTTCGTCGAGTTCACCGCGCCATTGGAGCGGGCATGAAGGTGCGCGGGGTCGATGACGGGGTAGAGGCCGAATTCTCTGCTGATCCGGAGCACTTCTTCCAGCGTCCCGAATTGCGTTGGCTTGCCCATGGTCTCAAGACCCAGATTCACGTGGGGGAAGAGCTTCTTGTGCTTAAGGATGTCATCGACCGCTCTGCGGACGTTGTCGTACACTGTCTCCGGAGGCTGCCCCAGGTTGAACGCGGCGTGGACGCAGACGGAGCGGACACCCGCGATTTCACCCATCGATAAGGCATCCAGAACGCGTTTTTTGCTTGCCGCGAGCTTGACCTTGTCCGGTGCATTCAGATTCACGTAGTACGGTGCGTGCACGGTGAGCGTCACATCGAGAGACTCAGCGATCCTGCGGATCTCCTCCATGCGGCTCGGGTCCTTGGTCGGCACATTCTGCACCCACTCGATCTCCATCGCAGAGATCCCGAGCTTCTTGGCCTGCGCAATCCCCGCAATCGTCCCTCCGGGATGGGGAGTGCTGTGAGGGCAGCCTGCGACGGCAAATTGGAGTAGTGGAATACTGGAATAATAGAATAATCGGACGCTTCCCCCAATAATCCAATACTCTAGTATTCCAGTAGTCCAATGCTCCTCTCGAAAGACATCATCACCCGGACTCTGGAATCGCCTCACGGCGAGCGCGCCTACAAGATCGTCGAAACCCTCACGGATGCCGGATACGACACGTGGTGGGTCGGCGGCTGCGTGCGCGACATGCTGCAGGGGAAGATGCCGTCGGATATCGACATTGCGACGGATGCGAATCCTGAGGCAGTTGCAGCGCTCTTCAAGCGCTCAAAAGACGATGGTGGCCGGTTTGGAAGTGTTCGTGTCCTTCTCGGCGACGACGTCTTCGAGATTACCACGTTTCGCGAAGATGACGAAGCGAGTGATGGCCGGCATCCGGAGGCCGTCGTCTTCGGGAACCGCGAGCAGGACGCGAAGCGGCGGGATTTCACGGTGAACGCCATGTACTTCCATCCCGTCAGCCGGGAACTCTACGACCCGTACGGCGGGGAAGGGGATTTGCAGGAAAAGCTCATTCGGTTCATCGGCGACCCCGCCATCCGTATCAAGCACGATGCGCTCAGGATCCTGCGCGCTGTCCGTTTCCGTGCCCATCTCGACGGGCAGTACCATCCCGAAACGTACGCAGCGCTGCGTGAGCAGGCGGGGATGATCTCCGTCCTCTCGGGGAGCAGGCTACTCGGAGAGACAGAGAAGATGCTCTCCGGGCCGCATCCTGATCGGGCGTTTGAGGATCTGTGGGAACTGGGGATTCTGAAGGAATACCTGCCGGAACTCTTCGCTTGCAAGGGGATCCCCCAGCCAGCGGACTACCATCACGAGGGGGACGTGTGGGATCACACGATGCAGGTACTCCGCAGCTTCCGTGAGGAAGATACCGCAGACGCGCGCATCGCGGCACTCTTCCACGACTGCGGCAAAGTGCAGACCTTCTCATTGAAGGAGCGCATCCGCTTCGATCATCACGCGACCATCTCCGCCGATCTCGCGTCACAGGCCCTCAAGCGCCTCCAATGCCCCGGCAAGCGCATCGAGAAGATCGACTGGCTCGTCCGGCATCACATGTCGATGACTTTCCTGGAGATGCCCGAGGAACGGAAATCGCACTGGTACTTCCACCCGTGGTTCCCCGAACTGCTCCAGCTCTTCTGGCTCGATATCGCGGGAACCACGCCTCCGGATTTCACCCTCTACGACAAGATCGTCTCGGATTACCACCGGTTCCTCGATGCACATCCTCGGCCGGAGAAACCGCTCCTGACGGGGAACGAGGTGATGGAAATCCTGGGGGTGGGGCCCGGAGAACACGTCGGGAAGATCCTCAAGTCGCTGCATGAGGAACAGGCAAAGGGGGTGATTACGACGAAGAAGGAAGCGAAGGAGTTTGTGACGAATGATGGATCGTGAATGATGAAGTGAGAGCCGCATGAGCGTCAATTTCCTTCTGTAGCTGCACCGCTTCCTGGAGCTGCGCAGGCGCGAGCGCATTGAGCTTGTCGAACAACCGCTCTGCATCCGCCGGCCGGGCGAGGTCATTGAGCCTCTTGATGAGCCACAGGAACGGTTTGATGTCGGAAGCGGTCGCCACTTGCTGCGGCCCGAACGCATCGACGATGTCAACGTAGAGCTTCTCGGCCTCCGCGGGATGACCCTCTTTGTTTTCCAATGCGGCTAAATCGAAATAGGCGTGGACAGAGTGCGGATCGAGCGCGATCGCAAGTGCATAATGCTCGCGCGCCTCCTTCAAGTTTCCCTGGAGTTGCAGCTCCAGCCCGAGATTCGTCTGCGCCATGACGGAATCGGGATACGTGCGCAGGACATTGCGGTAGAGCGCTTCGGTCGAACTCCACACGCTGCCTTGTGCCCAACTGACGGGAATGAGCGAAGCAATGACAATCACCGAACATCCTCGCAGCATCTTCACGCGGTCGAGGAGAAAGGCGATAACAACGAAGAAGCCGATCGATGCCAGGTACACGTACCGGTCGGACGCGAAGTAGAGGAAGCCGTTCTTCCAGAAGGTCGTGAAGCTCGGCGCGAGGAGGAGGAAGTACGTAGTGATCCCAAACGTGACCAGACGGTTCCTGCCGCGGAAGCAGATGAGACCGATCAGGAGCAGCGCAAGAATCACGCTGAGTGACCATGCGAAATCCACAAACAGACCGTGCACCTGGCCGGTGTACGGATAGATGACGGAGAGTCCGGACGGCCAGAGGAACTTCTGTACATAGAAGACAACGCTTTTGGCGGGCAAGAGGATATTGAGCAGCGTGCCTGATGATCCCAGGACACGCGTCTTCCCGATCACCGCGATGATCCCGAAGACCACCGCGAGTACGACGTACGGCAACTTCTCCAGGAGAATCCGCGGAGCCCTGAGCCTGTCGAAGGGCCTCTTCTGCAGCCAATCAATCCCGAGCAGCCACACCGGGAGCGTAATCACCGAAACTTTGGAGAGCAAGCCCAGTCCGTAGAAGACGATGCTCCAGAGGAGATTTCTCCTCACGTCGTATTCCCGATATCGCAGATACGCATGCGCGGAGAGGAGAAAGAAGAGACCCGAGAGGAGGTCCTTCCGTGAGGCCGCCCAGAGGACCGCCTCGGTCTGGATCGGATGGATCGCGAACAGCATCGCAGCGAGCGCAGAGACGAAGAGACTCCCGGAAAGTTTCCGCAGAATCAGGAACACCAGTACGGCATTCGCGCAGTGGAGGAGCAGATTCACGAGATGGAACGCCGCGGGATTCATTCCGAACAGTGCGGCATTCAGCTGCCAGCTGAGGAAGGTCAGCGGGATGTAGAGTTGCGGATCGTAACTCGTGAAGACGTGAAGAATGTTCTTCAGCGAAAACGTCTGGACCGCGAGATTCGCGTAGATCAAATAGTTGTCGTCGAGGCTGACGAACGGATTCCCGATGAAGGATCCGAAGACGAGAAACGGCAGGACAATAAGTCCAAGCACGACGTGCGATGTGGTGATGCGCGAGAACAAAGACACGTGGCTTGCCATGAGCGAGTCGAATGGTGG
>CAZLYW010000037.1:0-11608 GCA_964563915.1 uncultured Candidatus Peribacteria bacterium
GTCAAAGGGGTACCATCGGGGAGATGTTCACCGGCCCTTCGCTTCGCTCCCGCCTCCGCCAAGGCTACGGCGGGCAGGCAGGGCAAGCTCCCACATGTTTACAGGCATCATTGAATCAACGGCAGCAGTTCTCCAGAGGACTCCATCGAGCCTGACGATCGAACGTCCTTCTTCCTTTCATGATCTGAAGATTGGTTCCAGTATCAGCGTCTCCGGTGCATGCCTCTCCGTCGTCGCACTCACAAAAACCTCCATGCAGTTCGATGTTGTTCCCGAAACCCTGAAGAAGTCCCGCCTCGGCACACTCAAACAAGGAGAGCGCGTAAATCTGGAGCGGGCAATGAGGGCGGGGGATAGATTTGAGGGGCATATTGTTCAAGGTCATGTTGAGGGTGTGGGGATCGTCATTACCCCCTCCCCCCAACCCCCTCCCCCAGCACCTTCGGTGCAGGGAGAGGGGGGGGTGGTCGTCCTGCGTGTTCCGAAAGATCTTCAGCAGTCCATCATCCCGAAAGGATCGATCTGTCTCGATGGAGTGTCACTCACCATCGCGAAGATCGATGGCGATCAGCTGACTGTCGCCCTCATCCCGCACACGTTGAAGAACACGACGCTGGGGTCCCTCAAGAAAGGAGATCGCGTGAACGTCGAGACGGATGTGATGATGCGATCAGCCCTTACCTGAAGGCTTTCTTCCCGGCTTTCTTCGCCGCTGCGAGGCGCAGCTCGGCGACTTCGTCCTGGAAGTCGAGGACGATCTCGTAGGCGGAGGCATCGACTGGCTCGAAGGCCTTCACGTCCGCACGGAGTTCCTCGAGATGTGCGAGAGCGTCCTTGTTCCTCTTCTGCTTGAGCGTCTTCTGGAGCACGATCAGCTCTCTGAGAATCGTCTTCTTGCGGCTACTGAGCGTCCGCAGCTGGCTCTTGGTCAGCTTTCGCACAAGTTCCTCCGAAAGCTGCTGTTGCTGCGTCGCGCGCTGCGGCAAGATCTGCGATGACGAACCCGTCATTGCCGGAGCAATCCCCGGCGTCGGGATCACAGAGGGCGCGGGATACCAGGGCGTTGCGGCGGAGGCCGACGGCGTTCCCGGGACTGGCAGCGTCGACGCCGATGCCGTCCTGGACGGAGAGGAGAAGCGCCATGAATCGGGGTGATAGACCGTCGCGGCGGATCCTGCGGACGGCCGGAGCGGCGACGAGGAGCTCGATGACTGCACCGGCGGCATGGTGTATGGCAAGACCTCTCCCCGAGAGGACACATCGAACATGTATACCGCTGTGGAGACGCAGTGGGTGCCCCAGACGTGCAGCGGGAAGTCCTGTGAGTCGATCGCCACCGTGCCCGATGTGAGGGAACGCCACGGGGTTGCTCCCGTGCACGAACCGATATTCCCAAGTGCACCCGGTGAGCCGCCCCAGACGGAGGACCCGTCCCGCTTCGTGATCGACATCTCCCGGATGCCGCCGGCATCGTCAATGCGAATACTGTACTTGTCCGATCCGTACTGCATGAGTGGGTTGAGAGTGATCGTCGCCGGAGCGCCGTTCCCGTTGAGCGTTGGAACAGAAGATGGAGACGAAGCTGGCGCCGCGGGGCACGATCCGCCGTACGTGGAGAACGATCCGTTGACGAGGCAACAGGAGGTCGGCGTGTTCACTCTCCAGTCGTACGGGTAATTGAATGTGGCATTTCCGCAGGTGCACACTGTGCTGATCTGCGCACCTGCTGTACATGCGTTCGGCTTCAGGACGCAGACATTCATTCCGTTGCTGGTGAACGTGCACACTTGTCCCGATGCGCACTTCTGCTTCACACGAGGCAGGCTCGTTGTATCGCAGATGCCCCCGCTCTTGCAGATGCCTGCGACGCCATACTGCATGATATCCGTTTCGAGTCCACCGGCCTCGGATCCGCAGAAGGAAGCGCCGGCCCACTGGATCGCACCGCCGCCGCAGTCGGCGTCGGTCGAACACGCGTCGGCGTTGAATGTGACGGTCTTCGTCGTCACCTGCCCCGCGCTGTCGGTCGCTGTCACGGTGACGAAGTGCGCGCCGGGGGTCGAGGGCGTGATGGCATAGGACTTCTCCTCACATGATATTCTGTCAACGCAGTTGTACATCTCATACGTGGAGCTGCTGAACATCATCTGCGACGTCGTCACGACCACCTTCTTGAGTGCCTTGTCGTCCGTGATCGTGGTCGCGTAGCGCGCGTTCACGCCCGGTCGGTAACCGGAGACCTGTGGATTCGACGACAGCACCGTCAGGGAAATAACCGGCGGCGCATCGGAGGACACGATCGTGGATGAGGGTGCACTGGATGCGGCAGATGTCGTCGTGGACGATGACGAGGAGGATGCTCCAACCGAGGATCCCGATCCCGTCGTCTGCGCCTGGAAGCGCGTAGAGAGGATGGTTCCCGCCGCAAGGACCAGGCTCAGCAGGATGATCACCGGAGCGGCAGCGAGGCGGCCCCTCAGAGAAATTTTTGTCATGAGTGCGTTGGTGTATGTTCGTAAATAGTATATCCTATGTTCATCGATGCGGCAATCTCCGCTTTCGTTGGCCGAGAACGTCGATCCCTCCTGGCTCATCGGTATCATCCACTCCTCCTTCTATCCCGAAGAGGTGAGCACGCTCGTCGCGGGGGCCAAGCAAGTCCTTCTTGAATCCGGGATTCCGTCCGAGAACATCGCGGACTACCCCGCCCCCGGATCGTTCGAGATCCCGCTGCTCGGTTCCGTCCTGGCCCGCGAGGAGAAAGCGGACGCGCTCATCGGGCTCGGCATCATCGTCGAGGGCGAGACGCACCATGCCGATCTCATCGCGAAGGAAACGGCGCGGGGCATCATGGACGTGCAGGTCCACTGCGGCATCCCGTTCGCCTTCGAAGTGCTCTACGTGAAGAAGCTCTCGCAGGCGAAGGTGCGGTCCGCGGGAGTGAGGAACAAGGGGGGAGAGGCGGCGCGCTCGGTTCTCCATTCGCTTGCGCAGATCGCAAAACTGCAGTCTTGATTTATTGAACACGTTTATTGTTCAAGATACGATGCTCGTTGCGATGCGTCGATTTTCCTCCGCGATGCTGGCGATTGTTCTCCTATTCCCCGCATCCGGATTCGCGGTGTCTTTTCCCGACGTCCCCGCGACGCACGTCCACGAGCACGCCATCGAGCGTCTGACGGCGATGAGCGTGATCACCGGCAATCCCGATCCCTCGTCTCCGCTCGGGACAGGCTCCACATTCAATCCAGACGACCCCATTAACCGCGCCGCCATGCTCGCGATGCTCTACCGGGCCGCGAAGAAGACGCCCGAGAAAGTGGGGGGGTGCTTCCCCGACGTGCAGGAGGGGAGCTGGTACGAGTTCACCGTCTGCGACGCCGCCAAGGACGGGTACGTTCAAGGATACTCAGCAGCAGACGGAAAGAAGACCTTCAAACCCGGCCAGCCGGTGACGCGCGCGGAGGCGATCAAGCTGACACTCGTCATTCTGGGTATTCCCGAGGCGGACCTGAGCAGAGTGGTCAACATGTACGGCGATATCGGCGCGAGCGACTGGCATGCGCGGTACATCCACACTGCACTTGCTCATCACATCCTCCCCATCTCCGGTCAAGACGGAGACGCATTTCATCCCGGTCAGATGCTGGAACGCGGAGAAGCTGCCGCCTACATCTGGAACGCCCTGGAAGCGACCAGCGCACTCCCCGCGAGTTCCTCATCCTCTGGCGCGGCGGCTCCTTTGAATGCAGCCGAAGCGGCGACGTCGTCGACGCTCTCGGAAATCGAGAAGCGGGCGGCCGCGGCGTTGAGAACCATCGCGCAGGAAGAAGCGGCGCTCAAGCGCATTCAGGAGAATACAAAGGACGTGATCGCGCCGTTTGCTGACCGGGGGACCTTCGACGGCAAGTTGCCCTTCTCCTACCGATTTCGCGCGGCGGACCCCGTGATGGTCGAAGTGGTCGCAACGATCACCGACTGGCCCATGGGCACCGTGACGTGCCGACTCTACCACCTCGGCAGGAGCGGATTCAGCCAGGAGTACTACCTCGGCTTCGAGGACGGGAAGAACTGCACCATTCGCGCGGCGCTCTCGCCGGGGAACTGGCGTCTGGAACTCACACCCTCGATGCTCGCGGCCCCCTTCGGCGTGAACGTGCGGCAGATCACGGGCGACGGGAACGACGGATTCTCGCAGGCTAAAACGCTCCCCATCGGGCAGGTGCGTACCGAGGAACTCTCCGCGGGCGACCTGGAAGACTGGTACACCTTCACGGTTCCCAAGGACGCCGAGACTCTGGAAACGGGAGGCCGCGAGATGACCGTGAGCATCGCGAGCGTCCTGCGTCCGGGGTGCATCATCTACCCGCTGGACGACGTCGATATCTACGGGTTCCGCAGTCCGGATTGCGAACACAGGTACCTGTATCCCCCAGGGACGTACATGGTCGGCATCCGGCACGCGCATCCGTTCACGGTACGGCAGGCGTATACGATTCAGATTAAATAGAAGGAAACGACGAAAGCGAGGCAAACGATGCAAACGAGGATCCTTCGTCTGCGCTCAGGACAGGTCCTCGTTTTCTTTGTTTCCTTCGATTGCCTCGATTCCCTATAATCCTGTTTCCATGCTCCATCTATCTACCATTCCCGAAGCTCTGGACGCCCTTCGCGCTGGCCGTTTCGTCATCGTCATCGATGACGCCGATCGGGAGAACGAGGGCGATCTGGTCCTGGCCGCCGAGCATGTCACGGCCGAGAAGATGGCCTTCCTCATCCGGTACACCGGAGGCGTCGTCTGCTTGCCCGTGAGCAACGCCATCGCGGATCAATTGCGTCTGCCGCCGATGGTCGAGCGCAACACCTCGCGGCTCGGCACACCGTTCACCGTCAGCATCGACGCCGCGCAAGGCATCACCACTGGCATCTCCGCAGCGGACCGTGCGAAGACGGTCCTCGCCGCGGCGAGTCCCGTCGCGCGTCCGGAGGATCTCCGGCATCCCGGCCACGTGTTCCCGCTCCGCGCGCAGAACGGGGGCGTCCTGGTCCGCGCTGGCCACACCGAAGCGGCAGTGGATCTCTGCGTGCTGGCGGGTCTGCGCTCCGGCGGCGTCCTCAGCGAACTCATGCACGACGACGGCACGATGATGCGCCTGCCCGCCATTCACGCGTTCTCCCGGGAGCACTCTGTCCCCGTCATCGCTATCGCCGACCTCATCGCTTGGCGCTGTCGCCACGAGACGCTCGTGCGGCGCGAAGCGGAGTCCGAACTCCAGACGGAGACTGGCGTGTGGACCGCCGTCATCTACCGCGACATCCCCCACGACCGCGATCACGTTGCCCTCGTCAAAGGAACGGTCACAGCGTTGTACCCTACGCTCGTGCGCGTCCACTCGGAGTGCCTCACCGGCGACGCGTTCGGGTCGCTCCAGTGCGATTGCGGGGGGCAGCTGCGTCTCGCAATGGAGATGATCGATGCCGAAGGAGCAGGCATCCTTCTCTATCTCCGTCAGGAAGGGAGGGGGGTCGGGCTGGCGAAGAAGATCGAAGCGTACGCCCTCCAGCAGCGCTACGGACTCGACACCGTCGAAGCGAACGAAAAGCTGGGCCTTCCCGTGGACCTTCGCACCTACGGCATCGGTGCGCAGATTCTCAAGGATTTGGGTATTGGCAAGTTGCGATTGCTCACCAACAATCCGAAGAAAATCGTCGGGCTCGAGGGCTACGGGCTGCACGTTGTCGATCAGGTGTCGATCCGTGTACTGCCGACATCGGAGCACCAGAAGAAATATTTGCAGACGAAAAAAGAAAAAATGGGACACACGTTGTGATGTCATGGTTCGTGGGCGCGCGACGCGCCACCTCACCATGACTTAGTCCTCGAAAAATTTTTTTATAAAATGAATAGATCACAATTTTCATTTCGCGCTTTGGAGAATTCTTCACAAGGTACGGGAGTGCTGTAGAGTCCAAGGAGGTTTTTATTTCCTCCTCTCCCTTCTATGGCAAAGAAAAAGAAGAAGGCACACAAGAAGAAGAAAAAGGGTGGCAAGAAGCGCCGCAGGTAATCGGCGTTCAAACAAGGGCGTCGTTTCTCTGGTACGAGGAGCGGCGCTTTTTGGATGCTTGTTCTACGTCGCATCCATCACAATCTTCCCGTCTTTGTCGTCAATCTTCACCGTGTCGCCTTCACGGATTTTGCCTTCGATGAGCTGCAAACTCAGATCATCGAGGATTGCATGTTGAATGAGCCGCTTGAGTGGCCTGGCTCCGTAGATGTCGTCGAAGCCTTCCCTCGCGAGGTATGCGGCCGCGGCGTCGCTCATACGAAGGGTCATGCCCTTCTTCTCGAGACGCCTGGCGACGAGGTCCATCTGAAGCCGGACGATCTTCGCGATATCGTCCTCCGTCAGCGCCTGGAAGATGATCGTGTCGTCCACGCGGTTGAGGAATTCCGGACGGAACGTCCTGCGCAGCAGATCTTCCACCGATTTCGTCTGGATCACTTTCTCCTTCCGGTGTTCGATGATCTCCTGCGATGCCAGATTGCTCGTCATGATGATGACGGTGTTCTTGAAGTCGACGGTCCGGCCCTTGGAGTCCGTCAGCCGCCCTTCGTCGAGGATCTGCAGCAGGATGTTGAAGACGTCCGGGTGCGCCTTCTCGATTTCGTCGCACAGAATGACGGTGTAGGGGTGCCTCCGCACGGCTTCCGTCAGCTGTCCTCCTTCGTCATACCCTACGTACCCGGGCGGCGACCCAATCAAGCGTGCGACCGCGTGCTTCTCCATGTACTCAGACATGTCGATGCGTGTCATCAGTTTTTCATCGTTGAAGAGGAACTCCGCGAGAGCCTTGGCGAGCTCCGTCTTCCCGACACCAGTCGGCCCTAGGAAGAGGAAGGAGCCGATGGGACGGTTCTCTTCCTGCATCCCGGCGCGGCTGCGGCGGATGGCGTTCGAAACTGCTTTGATGGCTTCCTCTTGCCCGATCACGCTCTTGCCGAGTTCCTGCTCGAGCCGCGCAAGCCTCTCCGATTCTGCGCTGAGCATCTTCTGCACGGGGATCCCGGTCCAACGGCTGACGACGCGGGCGATGTCCTCGGGCGTCACTTCCTCCTTGAGCAGGGGATTATCCTTCTGCATGTTGCGGAGTTCTGCCTGCGCTTTCTTCAATTTCTTCTCCAAGTCCGGAATCAGGCCGTAGCGGATCTCCGCCACTCTTTGGAGATCTCCTCTCCGTTCTGCCTGCGCCGATTCTTC
This sequence comes from uncultured Candidatus Peribacteria bacterium, assembly GCA_964563915.1. GTDB lineage: Bacteria > Patescibacteriota > Gracilibacteria > Peribacterales > Peribacteraceae > JABFSS01. Next base: position 7,263 of record CAZLYW010000037.1, read on the forward strand.
CTTGAGCCGGTCCATCTCACTGGAAGATTCTTTGATAGTGTCAATGAACTGCTTCTCGTTGCGCCAGCACAATTCGATCTCTTTCTGTTGCTCCTGGAGATTGCCGAGTTCCTTCTCCAGGTCTCTGAGACGCTTCTTGCTCGCGTCATCTTTCTCCTTCTTCAGCGCTTCCTTTTCGACCTCGAGCTGGCGGATTTTCCGTTCGATGCGGTCCAAGTCCGTCGGCTTGCTCGCGATTTCAATCCGCAATGTCGAGGCTGCCTCATCCATCAAGTCGATCGCCTTGTCAGGCAAGAAGCGGTCACTGATGTACCGGCTGCTCAAGTTCACCGCCGCGACGACGGCCGCGTCCTGGATCCGGACTCCGTGATGCACCTCATACTTCTCTTTGATGCCGCGGAGGATCGAAATCGCGTCCTCCACGTTCGGTTCACTCACGTGGACGGGTTGGAAGCGCCTCTCGAGCGCGGCGTCCTTCTCCACGTGCTTGCGGTATTCCTTCAGGGTTGTCGCTCCGATGGTACGCAGTTTTCCTCTCGCCAAAGCGGGTTTGAGTAAGTTTCCCGCATCGATGGCGCCTTCCGCGGCTCCAGCGCCCACAATGGTATGCAGTTCATCGATGAAGAGGATGATCTGGCCGTCACTGCCTTCGATTTCCTTGATGAGCGCCTTCAGCCGGTCTTCAAATTCCCCGCGGTACTTGGTTCCCGCGATCATCGCGCCGAGGTCGAGCGCGAAGATGCTCTTATTCTTGATGGTTTCGGGAACGTCACCTTCAACGATCTTCCGCGCGAGTCCTTCCACAATCGCGGTCTTTCCCGTCCCGGGCTCACCGGTCAGCACGGGATTGTTCTTCGTCCGTCTGGAGAGAATCTGCATGATGCGGCGAATCTCTTCGTCCCGCCCGATCACCGGGTCGATTTTCCCCTCGCGCGCGAGCGCGGTGAAGTCCTGCGTGTACTTCTCGAGAACCTGGTACTTCCCCTCCGGTTCTTGATCCGTGACTCGCTGGCTTCCGCGGATCGCCGAGAGTTCTTTCAGCACAGCATCTTTCTTCACTGGCAGGATGTTCTGCACATCCTTCTGGTCAAGGAGACTCAGGAGCAAGTGTTCTGTCGAAATGTACTCATCGCGCAGCTTCCCCGCCTCGCTCTCGGCCTGGTCGAATACGTTCTTGAGTTCCTGCGTGATGTATGTTCCTACCTTGCCTGAAGCTTCGGTGGGCGAGCTTCCCCCGCCGGTCACGGACGGCAGCTTATGCAATTCCGTCTGCACCTTGCCCGCAACGGTTTCCGGACGCTGCTCGAGCTTCTGGAGGACCGTCGGGACGAGGCCGCCCGGCTGTTCGATCAAACTCAAGAGCAGATGCAGCGGCGTCATTGCTTGGTGGTTCATCTTCCCGGCGAGCTGCATGGTCGCCTGGACGGCTTCGGCGGACTTGGTGGTAAAGTTGGAGAAGTTCATCACGCTCCAGGATACGCGGTTAGCACTCGGTTGTCTAGAGTGCTAATTTCGCATTCTAGGAGTGAAACCGGTGACAGTAACTCTTCCGGCTCTGTAGTGAGGATCGTTGGCAAGCGCGGTTTGGCACTCCTCGACGATCCTGTTGTGCGGCAGCTCGTCATCACCGATGCAGACGACGCGCTGGGGATTGTCCCTCGTCAGGAGTTCACTGGGACCGTGATCGCTGAAATTGATATCCTTCAATCTCACCATATTGTTTTGTGAGCGGAATGTGTCCAGCTTCTTACGGTCTACGCCGTATCCCAGTGGCAGGTCCTCGCATCCGTAATCGAACTTGCCAGTTCCATCGATGTAGATGACCCGTGCGATATGCAATCCGGAGGGACGATGTGGTCGCATGTCGTTGTCAAATCTGACATCTCGTACACGAATGCTGTCCGCTTCGCGAACGCGCCTCTCCCTCGTCAGCAGATCCCGACGCTGCTGTGCGACGTTCAGCGTGAACCGCCGGGCGTACTCGTTGATGATGTCGTCGGGGACCGCATCACGTTGTTCTTTTGAGAGGCCGTGCGCGATGCCGTAGGCACTGCGAGCGGCGCCGCATTGTTCGTGCCATGATTCGTCCATCGTCGGGTTTTCGTTGTTGTGCTGGCGGGCAACCGCCGTGACATACATCGGATGAAACGGGTCATACGCTTGACCTTGCTCGAATCCGTCGACGCCGAGGTTCAAGATGCCCGACCCCGCTTCCTTGCTGAGATGCATCCTTCGGTTCGCTTCGTCCAGGAGGCGGCGTATCGCTTCGTCGCCGCACGCTCGACATTCGTGTAGTTTGCCGTTTTCGTCGGGCGTCATGAAGGCCTCATGCACCCGCTCCACAGGCAAGGCATCGATGTATCGCTGGAATCCCCCCGAACGATCAATCGCATCGAAAATATGCTGCTCACGTTGCCACCATTCCAATACCTCGGCCTTGTGGTCATGCTCACGGTGGAGAAGTTTTTTGCCGAAGTATCCCGCGAGCCCCAGGATCACGCCTCCGGCACAGATGTTCATCGCCATGCGGCGGTCGATCTTCCCATCTCTGCGATTCTCTCCGGGCGAAAGAGAATGAGGCTGGTTCATACAATAGAGTAATGCAGCTAAAAAGTCCATTTCATGTCCGCAAGCTATTCATCCAGAAAGACGGAAACATTTCAAGGGTCTAAGAGTCGATTTCTATTTGCATCGATTCCTTCTCCAATACGGGAGCATCGTCGATGAACTGCAGACATGTGTGGAAGCCGAAAGAGCACTTCGAGCAGAGGGAAGAGAGTATGTTGCAGAGCCTCCGGCAGGAGTGGAACACACGACCGCTGATGCGGTTCCTTCATTTGTGCACGTTCGCTTACGAACGTGCGTCCGAAGCCAGGCGCTCTCTCACTATGGTGCTCCCTGCAGGACTTGAACCTGCAGCCTTCGGTTCCGAAGACCGACGCTCTATCCAGTTGAGCTAAGGGAGCAGTGATGAGAAGAAACCAGGCGCATCCTGAGCTTGCCGAAGGATCCAACTGAGCTACGGAGGCACGCTGTTTGCTATACTCATACTATATGTACGAGGACGACGATGACAGTCTCCGGCGCAAGTTCGACCGGGCGAAGCGGGATCCGTCGCTCAGCCCGAATCTCAAGTACCAACTCGAGCAGCAGGTGAAGAAGAACGAGAAGCAGAAGCTCGCCAAACTTCACCATGAAGTGGCGCGCAAGCAGCTGAATGCGAAGCAGAAGAAGCTCAAAGACGAGATGGCGAAGAAAGGGATCCAGAACGTCGACACCAAGCCGGATGCCAAGCAGTTCATCGACGATGCGAAGCGGCAGGACGACGCCGATCGCGCGCAAGGGCAGACGGAGAAGCCGACGCAAACTGTCTAGGGGGGCTTTGAATAATCATGCAGACATTGCATGCAGGCTACCCACATCGGGAAACCGGCGAATTCATTCGCAGAGTACACGCAGATCAAAGGCGTATGGTGGGCATTTTTCAGAGGTTCCCTAACTGAAACATTAGTTTCCTGCAAATTGATCCCCCCCGTCCGCACGGAGCTTCTCGAGCAGACCTTCGTTGCTCCCGACGTAGACGACCATCACCCGGCCGTGGCGGAAGAAGTGCACAGGGCCCGCCCAAGCCATCGCGTTGCTACTGACCGTCTGACCATCGCTGCTGACGTTGGACTGATCGGCCTCGGCCGCTTCGTCACTGTCGTATTCGTAGACCACGATCAATTCCCCGTCCATGGGCATCACCTTCCCGGCGACCGAGAATCCCGGCAGGGCGAGCCAGTCGCCGTTCTGGTATTCCACCAGTGTCGGCTTGTTCTCCTGCGGTTGTTCCCCCTGTTGCTGTTCTTCCTGCACGTCCCCATCCGGCGTCACGGAACCTTGGAGATTCGCTCCGCAAGCGGAGAGGAGGAGGGGGATCGTGAGGAGGGTGAAGAGGCGGCGCATGGGGAACGGGGGAGGGTGCTGATAGCAGCGCCCAGCCTACAATATCTTCCGATGCATGGCTACTGCCTCGCACATCATGCATTCTGGTACCATTTCCGTCGTATTGGAGAGTAGCCCCACCTTCGCTCCTGCGGGAACTTCGGTGGGCAGGAAAGCGGTCCAGCCTTCGCCCCTGGTTTTTAATTCTCGCGTATTCGTGCATAATCCTCTCGATCATGACGAAGGCTTCGGCGGACCATCGCAGATCATTCTTCTCATGAGTATTCGGTCGTTTTGGGGAGTAGCCAAGTGGTAAGGCAACGGGCTCTGAACCCGTCACGCGGGGGTTCGAATCCCTCCTCCCCAGCCAGAATTCTTTTACTTCCGCCAACCTGCCCGAAGTCAGAAAAGCGGGCAGA
>CAZLYW010000038.1:0-11491 GCA_964563915.1 uncultured Candidatus Peribacteria bacterium
GACTGCCGGTACGGGACGAGGAGGCGGCGGAGGAGGGACAGGGGATGGGGGAGTGGCCGGTTGTTCGAGAGGAGGAGCAAGCAGAGGAGCGGGTGCCGGAGCCGCGATGGATTCCATCTCTGTTGGTGCAGGAGGAGTGGATGCAGGCGCGACGTCCGTCACCGGCTCTTCCTTCAGCCACGGCGGCAGCAGATCGTCTTCGCTCATTGTGGACTCTGGTTCGGGGGCAGAGGTGGTCGGTATCGGTTCTGTCGGTAGCGGTTGCGTGGCGAACTGATCGCCCGGGAGCGGCGGGGGAATTGCGACATCGGATGCGGGGCGGACAGGCGGAGGGGGAGGAGTCTCGACAGGAGGGGGTGCAGCGGCGCTCTTCTGCTGCTCCTCAGCTTGTACCAACCCTTTCTGGAGCCACGCCGGAGCGGCTGCAACCGATGCTGCGGGAGGAGGTGGAGGCGGAGCAGGCGGAGGTGGAGGAGTGGTCTTCGTCGTCTCCTGTTGTTCCTGCTCGTGTTTCGGTTCCCTTCGGCTCCGCTCAGGGTCTTCGGCCGGCACGAGCGGTTCCGCCGGCGCGGGTCGTTTGAGCTGCAGGGCGGCCGGCGCGTCCGCGGATCCTGTGGACGGCGCTCCTGCAACCGGCTTCAGCAACTTCGCTTCAGCAGCCTCCAGAGCTTTCTGGAGCGTGCCTTCGCGCCGCGGGAGCTTCCGGAAGCCCCATACACCGCCCGCGCCGAGAGCGGCCGCGGCCAGGAGGACGCCGAGAATCTTCAGGAGCGTCCAGAGGAATGATCCTCCGTTGGAGGATTGGTGGGGCGTCGGAAAGGACGATGTGGACGATGCGGAAGACGCCGATCCCGACGACGCGCTCGCGACGACGTTCGGCGCATTGGTGATCTCGACCGTGCCCTCGCCCTCAGCAAGGATGTGCCCCGTCGACAGTTCCCGCACAATCACCCGGACGTCGTACCGGTCATTGCGCAGGTATGCGTGAGTTGGCTTGTCTTCCAGGCTCTGCCACCCGTCACCGAAGTACCACTGGAAGACGACGGTCGCCGGATCGATGCCGGCATCGAGTGGGAACGAGAACGCAACCGTTCCCTGCCGCTCCTCTCCTACGTCAATGCTCCCCGTCGGGACCGGGAGCGCGCCGGAGGTGATCGCAATCTCCTGGCGAATGGGCGTTCCGTCGTCGGCATCGGTGCTGAGCGCGATCGCCGCGAGCGCATCGGACTCCGCGAACCAGAGCTGCAGAGGATTGTGCTCGGTCGAGAAGAGCGTATCGCCCAGATCGTTGTCATTGCTGGGATCTCCGTCGCCGTCCGTATCGCGGTGCGTGTCAAGATCACCCGCGATGGGCCTGCTCCACACCGTCGATGGCGTGAGGGTCACGAGCGGACTCTCAGGATTCAAGCGCACGGTGGCGTTCTCGGACGGAACGTCAAAGGAAACAATCTTGAGCCCCTGGAGATCGGCGTCATCGGTCGGGGGTGCATCGCGCGGGGCGGTGACCTCGATCTTCAGGTGCAGTCGGCGGATTCCCGCGCTGCCAGCGAACTGCCCGTTGAGGATGTAGGTGCTTTCTTGGATCAGCCGCGTTCGGAACATCTTCTCGCGGCCCGCCTCGACGAATGAACCGTCCGTCGTGAGAATCCAGTCAAAGTGACCGTCCGATCCGGGACTGACGCCCAGGATCTCGAACACGTCCCCGGCGGCCACCGTGCGCTGTCCGCTGACGATCGACCCGCCGTCCTGGGCCACGGCCTGCTGCTGTTGCAGCAGCACGATCAGCAGCAGGAACAGGGAGAGCCTGTGATACGGGAAGCGTCGAAGGTGCATGAGCAACGTTAGAGAAGGCCGTTCAGGAAGAATCCGACGCCCGCGCGCGCGAACAGGACGATGATGAGTCCAATGGCGACGTACAGGATGATCTTCTTCGCGCGGTCCTTGGCGGTGTCACTTCCTCCGCTGAGGACGAAGGTGAATCCAGCGATGGCGATCATCACGACCCCCGCAAGTGCGAGGAAGCCGAGTGCTTTGTGGAGGATCGAGAGGATGACCGCGCGGAGCGGTTCCTGCACGGGCCCCTCGATCAATCCTGCTTCCGCCACGCCGCCCGCAAGACCGGGTCCGTCGAAGACCTGGGCAGAGGCATGGGAGAGCAGGAAATACGCGGAGATGAGCATGGAATTCATAGTCGGAGAGGGAGTAGGTTTTTCGTGGTAATTATAGCAGAAAAAGGCGGCAGAGGCCACTGACGTGACAGGCGACAAAAGGAACAAAAGTCCTCTGTTCCATTTGTTCCTTTTGTTCCCTCTATCGCATTTGGGCTACGATCCTTTTATGCGTCCAACGTCCCCTTCCCAAATTCTCAAACAAGTAAACGCCCCCGCCTTCCTCATCACCGACCTCATCAACATCCGCTACCTCACGGGCCTCTCCGTCTCTGTTGGTGTGATGCTGATCGTTCCGCGGAAGTTGCTGTTCTTCGTCGATTCGCGCTATCGCGACATGGCGGGAAGAATGGACAGCGATATGACGGTCAAAGATCTTGGTGATCTCCCTGCCATGATGAACGAGATCCGGCGTTGCGGATTCGAAGCCGAGGATGTCACCGTCCACCGGCGGGAATCCTGGACGAAGAAGTTCCCGAAGACGAAGTTCCTCCCGACGATCGGCATCCTCCAATCGTTTCGGAGGCAGAAGGAAGATGATGAACTGCGCTGCCTGCGCCGCGCGCATCGCATGACGAAGGAACTCCTGCGTCGCGTTCCGTCCGTTCTCCGCAAACACATCACCGAAGAACGGCTCGCACGACAGCTCCTTCAATGGGCATTGGAACTCGGCGCCGACGGCCTCTCCTTTGATCCCATCGTCGCGTTCGGCACCCATACCGCGTGTCCGCACCACCACCCGACGCCACGCATGCTCCAGAAGGGCCACATCGTCCAGATCGATGTCGGTGCGAAGTACCGAGGGTACTGTGCCGACATGAGCGAGGTGTTCTTCACCGTCACACCGACCAAGACCGAAGCGCAGGTGTATCACGCTCTGCAGGTCGCCCAGCGTTCCGCCATCAGAGCGATTCGCCCCGGAGTCTCCAATCGGAAACTCGATCGGATTGCCCGAAGTGTTCTAAAAAAAGCCGGCATCGAACACTATTTCACGCACTCACTCGGGCACGGAGTCGGTCTGGAGATCCATGAAGGCGTCTCGCTGAGCCAGAAAGCTCCGGAGCAAAAACTGCTCAAGAACGAAGTCATCACTATCGAACCGGGGGTCTACATTCCAGGCAAGTTCGGCATGCGCGTGGAGGAGATGATTTTTGTTCAATGATTTTGGCTTTAATAAGGTCTGAATGCCAATTTGATAAGATCTACTTACATTTCGTTATTTCACCATTTGACCACCTATTCTGTCCCATGAGAAGGGGCAGAATTTTGGTAGAATAGTGGTGGACAATGAAAACAAACATCGATGTTCTTCTGACGGCGTTCTTCCTCAGCTTCCTGTTGCCGTTCAATGCTCTGACGCAGGGAATGGGACCATCTGTGGGGGCAGCGGACGTACTCTTTTCTCGGGGCCAGCCTTTCGAGCAGAATCTCGTCATCACTGCCTACTACTCGCCGCTTCCCGATCAGTGTTGCTATGCGAAGGGGAATTTCCTCTCTGATGTTGAGCTGAACGGCGAGGGTCATCACAGTGCCGACGGTACCGAAGTCTATGCCGGAATGGTCGCCGCTCCGCCGTCGTATCCCTTCGGCACGCGGATCGTCCTACCGGGCATCGGCACCGTCACCGTCCATGACCGCGGCGGGACAATTCGGGAGTGGAGGGATTCCCATCGTCTCGATCTCTGGGCCGGGTCCGGCGAAGAGGGTCTCGCCCGCGCGCTCGCATTCGGCGTCCAACGCGTGCAAGCGACGGTGTACCCGGTTGCATCGTCACAACCTGCGGAATCCCTCGATCTCGCACGGCTTCCTGCCCCGCCCGAGAAGCTCCGTCTGTACATCGCTGACGGCACCACGCTCCTCGATATCCATCCCACGGCCGGCGACCGCACCGCGTCGGTCCAATTCCTCCAGGACCGCCTGCGCGCGCTCGGGTACTTCCACGACAAGGTCAGCGGATTCTACGGGCCGGTCACGCGCGCGAGCCTTCGTTCTTTTGTCAAAGACATGGGACTTGCGGAACCCGATGACCGGCTCACCGAACGTTCCGCCTCTATGTTGGAGGGAGCATACCGGCGCCGCGATGCCGAGGATCCCCTTTCCGGGATCGTCGACTCCGGCAGCTCCGCAGAGCGTATCGCGGCGGCGCAGCGAACGCTCCGGTTCCTCGGCTTCTACCGAGGCCGGACGAACGGTGTGTACGACGACACGTTCAAGAGCGCCGTCCTCGCATTCCAGAAACAGCAGGGGATCGTCGCGTCCGCTATCGCCCCCGGTGCGGGACGCATCGGTCCGCAGACGAAAGGCAGGATTGCCCTCCTCTGGCGGCGCAAGCATGCCGAGAGGGTTGCGCAGCGCCTCCTCGCGATGCGCACAATCGACCAAATAATCACGAAGCGGGGTGACGAGCTGCAACAATTCCTCTCCAGAGGTGATCGGGGCAATGATGTTCGTGCACTCCAGAAGTTCCTGGTGTCGAAGCAGTATCTCGCCAGCGACGGCATCACGGGGACGTTCGGCGAGCGGACCGAACGGGCACTCATTGTGTACCAGAAGGACGCCGGTATCATCGCAGATGACGGCGATGCTGGAGCGGGCTACGCGGGACCTGCGACTCTGGCTCGGTACAGGCAGGATCTTCGGCGTGCTCTCCTGCGGATTGTGCGGGAAAAGGGGTGGACGGCAATCTAGCAAGGCGGGGTCGCATGGTACTGGGAGCAGAGGAATTACTTCTGCAGATAGCGCGAGAAGGGATGGGAGCGATTAGGGGGTGGAGGGGTCGCACGGGTTTAGAACCCGTGCGTGTGAAGTGAGGAATAAACACAAACAGCGTGTTACCATAATCTGCTATGCCGAAAATCCAGAAAACCCAGGGAGCCTATTTGCCTCACTGGAGAGTCAAGGACGCGATCTATTTTGTAACCTTCAGACTCGCTGGTTCTCTGCCTTCTTTTCTCAAGCGAGACCGAGAATTCAGACGCAGGGACATTCTCCAGCGCTTTAAAAAATGCCAAAGAGATCCCACTCAATGGGAACTCGATGAACTTGAGGAACTTCATTTTGAAGAACTGGATCACCGTCGACATGACCGAGGTGCCGACTATTTGAAAAATCCCCGAATTGCCAAAGTCGTCGCCGAAACATTCAGACATTTTGATGGGATCCGCTATCGCTTGTTTGCCTGGGTCATCATGTCCAATCATGTTCATATTGTTTTTCAACCACTGAACAGTCATAACGTCCCTGGAATCCTGCATTCTTGGAAGCGATTCAGCGCACGAGAAGCCAACAAAATTCTCGGACGTTCAGGAAAATTCTGGTGGCCTGAATACTCTGATCATTTAATCAGAAGCGAGGCGGACTTAGAACGGTGCATTCACTACACGTGGAATAATCCGGAGAAAGCCGGATTGCGGAATTGGAAGTGGAAATGGAGAGCACCCACCCCGCTCCTCACGGCTTGAAAAGCCGTGACACCTCCGCCTCCCACCCCTATTATGGTTGCCTCATGCCCCGCAGGATCGTCGGTCTCTTTTTGTTGTTGCTGATCGTGCCGCTTCCGGCAGTCGCGCTAGCACCGCTCACTCGCCGAGATGGGTTCCTGCTCCTATGGCAGAGCATCCGCCGGAGCATCGAGAGCAATCGTGAGGAGCCGTTCACCGATGTGCATGAGGGGACGGCCGGATATGAGGAAATCCGTTACGCTAAGTACCGCGGCATTCTCGATGATGATGAAGAGACATTCCGACCGGAACATCCTCTTCAATTGGATGACGCGCTCGTGTGGCTTTTCCGTACACGCAGCGTTGATGAACTTTCGGCTCTCACAAGGGAAAATCTCCCTACTCTTCTCGAGCGCTACCCGGTCGCGTTTCTCACGTCCGAGAATGCGATCAAGACCGTCACGGAAGAAGAGGTACAGTCTCTCATGCGCTCTCTCGATGACGCGCTCGTGAAGGAAGATCACGAAATCAGCCTCTATGGGGAACAATTTCACGGTGACCGCACCGCGTTCGGCGAGACGTTCGATATGAACGCGCTCACCGCGGCACACCGGACCTATCCATACAACACGCTCGTGAAGGTCACGAACGTCCGCAACGGCAAAAGCGTTATCGTCCGCATCAACGACCGCGGGCCGTACGTCGATGGGCGCGACATGGACTTGAGCGTCGCCGCGTTCACCGCGATCGAAGACCGCTCCAAAGGTCTGCTGAGAGCGACGTTCCGGCGGCTCGGCGATGCGATGCTCGTCGATCCGTGCGGCGATCGGGATCCGAGACGTGCCGTGAGGATCACGAAAGGCGTGCACTTGATCGGCGGCGTTCCTGCACTACTCCCGCTCGGGAAGGATCTCGTCTTCCGGTCCACCCGACCCTTCGTGCTCCGGTCTGTCCGCTATCCCGACGGATCGGTCACGCATCTCGAGGATTGGATTTTGCCCGGCGAGTCGCATCCGTTCAGGCCGGGGATTGAGGGAGAATACGTCTTCACGGTCGGGTCGAGGGAGGGGAGGAGGAGGGAGCTGAGGATGCAGGTTGTCGGGTGTGACTGATAACTTCTTCCCTCAGTTGCTCTGTATCCGCATCATTCGCACTCTCCTGCCAAATTGCAATCCTCGCACGAATGCTCGAATCAGAATTTTTTCTAAACCTTTGTAAGCAGTAACCAAGTGCTTTTCGAGATCTTTGGGTGTGATTGCCCGAAAATGACGCTCTGCAGTTTCATCCAAAATTTCTACGCTCTCCAATTTCACAATGCCCGATATTCCTGCTCGTGCTCCGTTTGCGAATCGTCCTGCAATGAGGACAAAAATAGCGCGATCAACTTCTGACATAATCTTTTGCATCATCACTGTTCCTCCTTTCGCAAGCGGCAGACTAGATACATGTATCAAATCCTTCTCACTTCTCAAAAGATGTTGTTTGATTATTTCAGTGGCAGCATCAATGTCTTCTTCAGCAAGCATGTCACTTTCGAACATCGGATTGGTTCCGTCAAAATCTGTATGGACGTACAGGAAGAGCGTTTCCTCATTCATCAAAGACAATTCTAACATTCTTTGTCAATTCTTGCCTCGTTGCACAGTTGCGCTGCATCCAACTTATCAGGAAGAGAGTTTTCTGCTATAATTAGCAGATTTCCCTGTATCTTCTCTTCCACCCGTGGTCGCCCTCGTCCGCCTCCTCCTCGTGCCCGTCCTGCTCCTGATCGTGGAGATCGTGAGCCGGTTCCTCGGCTCGGATTTCCTCGCCTGGGTGTGGAACTGGTACATCCAGCATCCGTTCTGGAATCTTCTCCTTCTGTGGCTCTACTGGGAGATCTACAAGCTGATTCTCTACGACATGCGGTTCTACTACGCATGGTGGAAGGCGAAGTCACTCGTGTCGGTGAAGGTGATGCTGCCTCGGAGCGACAGCAAGATCGACCAGGAGAAGCGCACGGAGAAGGACTTCAAGGAGAAGATCGCGGTGATGGAGCAGCTCTACCGCGCACTGTGGGAAATCAAGAGTCTGAGCTTCTGGCAGTTCATCCACTTCTGGATCTTCCGGTTCGCCACGATCAGCTTCGAGATGTACGTCGAGAAGGGCGAGCTGACCTTCTACGTGATCACGCAGCCGAGCCTCGTGTCCATCGTCGAGAAGCAGATCACCGCGTTCTACTCCGATGCCGAAGTGTCGCTCCAGAAAACGCCGGACATCTGGCCCAAAGGTAGCAAGCTCATCGCGTACAACATGCGGATGAAGAAGAAATTCTTCTTCCCGATCCGCTTCTACGAGGAGATGCAGGACGACCCGCTCAACGACGTCGCGAACGTCCTGAGCAAGCTGGAGCCGGACGAGGAAGCGTGCATCCAGCTCGTGATCACGCCGGTCTTCACCGAGGCCTGGAGCAGGAAGGTCAAGCGCTTCGCCAGCTTCAAGTTCAAAGGGAAGAACGACCACTGGGTCGGAAAGATCCCCATCCTCTCGACGTTGATCCACGTTTTCGGCGGCGTCGCGACAGGGACGCAGGGCGATACGTACGCTCCGGGCGCGTCCCACGGCGACAGTTTCGTCCGGATGATCCAGCCCGAGGAAGAGCTCTACAAGCGCATGGGACAGAAAGCCGGCATGAGCGGCTTCCACGCATCGGTCCGCATCTTCGCGTCGGCGAAGACCTGGAAGCGGGCCGACGATATCGCGAGCAACACACAGGTGGCGTTCAACGTCTTCAAGGACGTCTATGGCAATTGGTTCGCCAACCACCGCATGTTCGTCGATTTCCTGCCGCACGTCATCAACGCCCCCCTCATGTACTGGCTCTGGAAGAATCGCATCAACGGGTTCGTCCATCGTCGCAATCTCTTGGTCGAGAAGGAGCTCGCGGGCCTCTACCACTTCCCCGACAGCCGCTACAACAAGATCCCGATTCTTCAGTGGATCAGCTACAAAGTTCTTCCGCCGCCGCCCAACGTGCCGAAAGAGGGGATCCTCCTCGGTATCAACCGGCACCGCGCCGTCGAGACGCCCGTCCGGTTTCTCCGCACTGACCGCACGCGTCACCAGTACATCATCGGGAAATCCGGCTGCGGCAAGTCGGCGCTGCTGAGCTGGCAGTCGCGCCAGGATGTCGCTGCCAACGAAGGCCTGTGCGTGGTCGATCCTCACGGCGACTTGATCGAAGACTGCCTCGCGCACATTCCCAAGGGGCGCGCCAAGGATATCGTGGTGTTCGACCCCTCCGATATCGAGCGGCCGATGGGCCTCAACCTGCTCGAGGCGAAAACTCCCGAGGAGAAGGACCGCGCGTCGCTCGACGCGATGGAGATCTTCATCAAGCTCTTCGGCAACGAGATCTTCGGACCCCGCATCCAGCACTACTTCCGCAACGGCTGCCTGACGCTCATGGACGACGAGGAGGAGGGCGCGACGCTGATCGACGTTCCGCGCTTGTACGTCGATGACGAATTTCAGCGCTACAAGGTCAGCAAGTGCAAGAACGTCGTCGTTCGCAGCTTCTGGGAGCACGAAATCGCGAAAACCGGTGCACGTGAGAAGGAGGAGATGATCCCGTACTTCTCGGCGAAATTCGGCCCGTTCGTCACCAACAGCACGATGCGCAACATCATCGGCCAGCCGAAGAGCGCGTTCAACGTCCGACAGATCATGGACGAGGGCAAAGTTCTGCTCGTGAACTTGAGCAAAGGAAAAATTGGTGACGTGAACGCGCAGCTCCTCGGTCTCATCTTCGTCAATAAGGTCAATATGGCTGCGCTCTCCCGCGCGGATACGCCGCAGAAGGATCGCAAACGCTTCTACCTGTACGTCGACGAGTTCCAGAACTTCATCACCGATGCGTTTGCGACCATTCTCTCCGAAGCTCGCAAGTACGAGCTCGCACTCATCATGGCGCACCAGTACATCGGCCAGCTCGTCGGCAAGACTGCGGAGTACGAGCAGGCGAGCACCAAAATGCGCGACGCCGTCTTCGGTAACGTCGGCACGATTATGAGCTTCAAGATCGGCGCCGAAGATGCTGAGTACATGGCGAAGGAAATGGCCCCGGTGCTTTCGGAACAAGATGTCATCGGTATCCCGAACTTCCATTGCTACACTAAGCTCAATATCAATAACACGACTTCCCGTCCCTTCAGCATGGCGACCATCTACGACGAGTCCAATCGCAACGAGAAGCTTGCCGCGCTCATCAAGGAGTACAGCCGCATGAAGTTCGGCCGCAAGCGTGTCTTCGTCGACCAGGAAATCGAGGACCGCATCGGCATCGTCCGCAATCCTCCGCCGGCAGCTGCGGGCGGCGGCGCACCCCCTCCGGTGGATTCGGGCCTCTCGATGGCGGGCGGAGCGGCGTAGGACGCACGCGTCTCCTTAGGGCGATACCTGGAACCGGTTCGGACTGAGGGCGTCAAGCACGTAATCCGGCAGTTCCTCTCCATCGATCCGCAGCTGCCAGGATGCCTCTTTGTAGGGAAGAAAATCATGGCTGGTCCGTGGGGGAAGACCCAACTTCTTCGCCCACTCGTTGCGCGTTTGCAGGAGCGCATTCCTGTGCAGGGCATCCGGTGCAGCGTATGAAGGGTCGCGGATGACTTGGTTGATCTTCCGATCGTTGCACCACTTGCCCCACTCGTGCTCGTAGATCACGCGTTCCAGGTTGCTGATGAGCGCGTCGAGGTGATAGAGGAACGGCACGTAATAGTGTTCAAGTTCGTCCTGCGAGTACGCTTTTCCGATCGCATGCGGCACCAAACCTCCCACGAGAAGTCGGGTCATATCGATACGATTCAGCAGTTGCGGAGGAGCTGCGCCATCGAGGGTGTAGCCGAGCTTTCCTCTGAACGGCGTGCGTTGTTCCTGAACGCCGCAGACCGCGGCTAGTTCGTTGCGGACGCCGAGGCACGTCGCGAGTGCGGGAAGTTCGTCGGGTGCGTACGAAGTCGCAGTGACGGCCTGGAATGTAGCATCGTAGCTTCCATGGAATTTCAATGACGCTCTCTTC
This sequence comes from uncultured Candidatus Peribacteria bacterium, assembly GCA_964563915.1. GTDB lineage: Bacteria > Patescibacteriota > Gracilibacteria > Peribacterales > Peribacteraceae > JABFSS01. The sequence goes on from CAZLYW010000038.1 coordinate 10,665, forward strand.
CAGAGAAGGTCTTCGATCGTATTTGCGATTTGATCTGTACGGATCAAGTTGGGCTGGTTGTGCCGGAAGAAGATGTAATCGTGCGTGAGCTGCGGTGCGTGGCTGGGGGCGTTGGCCATGGAGTTCCAGCGTTGCAGTAGTCAGCGCTCACGGCAAGCACGCGCATCTGTTGCGGAGATTTTCGCCATCAGTGAGCGAGAATCTTGCATGTACCATATTTCTCTGTTGACATGCGATGGCTGATTCCCACAATCGGTCAGTTTCTATGGAGCTTCCTCGCGATTCCCAGAGTCTTGAGAAGGGCATTGAGACGATCGATGCTGCTCTTCGTCTTCTGGCAGAGAGAATCGCTCGACTCCAGAGTGCCAGGCATGTCGATGGATTCAGCGTGATAGATACCTTGGTGCATGTGGAGGATCTTGAGGCTACATTGCTACGGGTAGCTCAACTGAAACATATTCGTTTCTTCATTCAAAAACAACTACGCAGCGTTGCTGCAGGTGATCGGCAAGCGCTACAATTGCAGTCATGATCTCCTTCAAGCAAGTCAAAGACATGTTCAAGATGCAGCGCGAGGCGAAGCGCGTGAAGAAGGAACTGAAGAACATCCACGTCGAAGCGGAGGCGCATACCTCGACGTCGCTCGGTACAGGGTCTGTCAAAGTCGTCGTCGCGGCGGATCAGGAAATCGTGAGCGTCGAGATCACTCCGGATGTTCCGCATGACCAGATCGGGTCTCTTTTGAAAGATGCGCTCAACCGTGCGATGAAGAAGGTGCAAGTCATATCCGCGGAGAAGATGCAGCCAGTGATGGAGGGAATGGGGAT
>CAZLYW010000039.1:0-11337 GCA_964563915.1 uncultured Candidatus Peribacteria bacterium
GATCATGCCTAGTCTCGTGGGCTCGGAGATGTGTATAAGAGACAGGGATGAGGTAATGGTCCAAGTGCAGAACATCAGCGATCAGCCGGTGACCGTGGAGCGTGGCGAACGGATCGCGCAGGGAATGTTTGTGAAGGTGGAGAAGGCTCAGTGGGAGGAGGTGGGCCCTTCGACGGGTTCGACAGAGCTTGTCCTGAGCCAGCCGAAGGACTCACTGCAGGCAGGCTCAGGGCAGGTCGGGCATGGGAAGGAAACGAGGGGAGGGTTTGGCAGTACGGGGACGCATGCTTAACAACAGTTCCTCGTACGTTCGCGCCTCCGGCGCGAACTACTCGGAATGACAAAGGTTTTTAGGAACAATCGTCTCGTTACGCTCGGCGCTCCACGCCGAGCTACTCGACGTCCATTCTTAGCACGCCCTCTTTTTTATATTGCTTTGTCATTCCGAGTAGAAAACCGCCGAGCGGTTTTCGTACGAGGAACCCGGTCCCGGGTTCAATGAAGCTGGGGGTCCCCGGCCGCCCAGCTTCTGGATGATTCGATGATGTCACCCTGAGCGTAGCGAAGGGTTACTTACTCAGCGGCTTCCGCATGAACGCCGGCACTTCCAGCTCCTCCATGTTCAGATCGAGTGCAGTCGATGTGACGGTCGCGTCTGCTCCTCGGCTCTGCTCGGAGCGCGCCTCGGATTTGTCCGCGGCGGCGGACGGGAGGATCGTGCGGCCGAAGTTGCTCCTGAGGATCCTCTGGGCGGGCGATGCCATCTGCGCGGGCGATGCCGCAGAGTCCTCGAAGCCCGTCGCGATGACAGTCACTTTCACCTGGCCAGTGAAGGCTTCGTCGATGACAGCGCCGAAGATGATGTTGGCCTCGGGCGCCGCAGCTTCGGTGATGATGCGCGCGGCCTCGTCGACTTCGAACATGCTGAGGTCGTTGCCACCCGTGATGTTGAAGAGGATACCCTGCGCGCCGTGGATGCTCGCCTCGAGCAACGGACTATCCACCGCCGCACGGGCCGCCTCGGATGCCCGGCTGTCGCCGGTGCCGTAGCCGATACCCATGAGGGCCGTGCCCGCATCCTGCATGATGGTTTTAACGTCCGCGAAGTCGACGTTCACGAGACCGTGGACGGTGATGAGCGAGGAGATGCCTTCAATCGCGTGCTTGAGGACTTCATCGACCACCTGGAAGGCTTCGGTGAGCGGTGTGGTCTTGTCGATGAGTGAGAGGATCTTGTCGTTCGGAATCGTGATCAGCGTGTCGACTTTCCCCCTGAGCGCCTCCAGTGTCTCGTCGGATTGCTTCTTCCGCTTGAAACCTTCGAAGCTGAACGGACGCGTGACGACGGCAATCGTCAGGATGCCCATGCCCCGCGCTGCATCGGCGATAGGGATGATGCCTCCCGAGCCGGTCCCGCCGCCGAGCCCCGCCGTGATGAAGAGCATGTCGGTGCCCTCGAGTTCCTTCTTGATCTCCTCCAGGCTCTCCTCCGCTGCGCGCTTCCCCATGTCGGGGTTGCTCCCCGCACCGAGGCCCCGCGTCGTGCCGCGGCCAATGGTGATCTTCTTCGGCGCCGGATTGTGGTAGAGCGCTTGTGCGTCGGTGTTCACCGAGATGAATTCCACACCGTGGATCTTCCCCTGCACCATGCGGAGGACCGCGTTGCCGCCGCCGCCGCCGATGCCGAGCACGCGGATCGTGGCGCCGGGAATCATGTCGGGACGCACCTCGCGGGTGGAGGCGGAATCGTCCTGGCCGGACCCGCTGCTCCCCCCGGAGGGGGCAGCGCGGGAGAAGATGGAACGGAATGTGTCGGACATAGAAGAGGGGGGAACGCGATTATGGAGGGTCCCTCGTACGTCCGCCTCCGGCGGACTACTCGGGATGACAGATTAGGGGAAGAGAGAACGAATCCAGGAACCCGCATGCGTCAACGCGCGCTTCATCTGGAACGCGCCGCGGAGGCCGCCGCCCTGCTCGTCCTCACGCACGCCCCACACGAGCGTGCCCAGCGCGGTGGCGTACGCGGGGTCGTCGACCTTCTCGATGATGCCGCCGATCTCGACGGGGAAGCCCATCTGGACGGGGAGGCCGAGGACATCGCGCGCGAGATCGAGCACGCCGGGCGCCTTGACCGCACCGCCAGTGAGGATCGCACCAGCAGGAAGCATCCCGCTGCGGCCGATGCGCGCCAGCTCGCTCTTGATGAGTGAGAAGATCTCGAAGTACCTGGCCTGCATGATCTCGGCCATGTACTTCTTGCTGACGGTCTGGGTATCGACCTTGCTGACGGACGAGAGGTCGATCATCTCGCGCTCGCTCATCTCCCCCGGGAGCACCGAGCCGTACTCGATCTTGATCTTCTCGGCAGTATCGATACTGGTGCGGAGCCCGATCGCGACGTCGCTCGTCACGCTCTCCCCGGCAATGGGGAGAGAGACGGAGTGGAGGATGGTCCCCTCCTCGAAGACCGCGAGACTCGTGCAACCCGCGCCGATGTCGATCACGACGACACCGAGTTCCTTCTGGCGCTTGGTGAGGGTGGCCTCGGCCGCGGCGATGGTCGCGGGGACGAGCGCATCGATATCGACGCCCGCCTGGTCGATGCACTTCTCAATGTTCTTCACGTGCTGGATCTGACCTGTGATGATATGGGCTTCGACTTCGAGCCGGATGCCCGTCATCCCGAGGGGGTTCTTGATGCCTTTCTGTTCATCGACGGCGTACGCCTTCGGCTCGATGTGGAGGATCCGGCGGTTCTGGGGGATGCTCACTGCTTGCGCGGCATCGAGCACGCGGCCGATATCCTCGACCGTGATTTCAGATCCCGAGATCGCGATCACTCCGCGGCTATCGAACGCCTCGATGTGACTGCCGCTCATGCCGACGAAGACGTGGTTCACGGGCACGCCTGCCATCCGTTCGGCATCCTCTAAAGAAGAGATGATGTTGTGGATGAGTTCCTCGACGTCGATCACGTGCCCCTTGCGCATCCCGAGCGACGGGCTGAGGCCGACCCCGATGATGTTGGGGGTCCTCCGCTCCGCGCTCCCGCCCTCAACGACAGCGATCACCGTGCGAATTTTCGCACTGCCGATATCGAGGCTGGCAACGACACGTTCTCTCGGCATAAGATGATGGCGGGAAGCGAACATCTCAAGACATTCGCTCTGCGGTAGTGGAAGAACGGCGCTCAGTCTAAAGGGGGCGAAAGATCGAGAGCAAGCACAAAGTGACTACGTTTGGTATTCAAGTGCCAGTCAGGTGAGTACAAAATTTATCTATAGTTTTTGGCTGATGAATATGAAAGTGCAAAAAATATGTTCATACAAAATATGCCTAAATTTTCCTGAATACAGATTGTGATCGGCCTTCCTAGAACAACACCATTTGCTGTTGGGCTTTCACAATCTTCTTCACCGTCTCTTCTCCTTCCCAGAGGAAATGCTCCTTCCCGTACGACGTCTCGCAGAGCAACTGCAAACGCTTGCCCAGGGAATGCATCTCCAGTTCCCGCAAGAACCTCGTTGCACCGGCGGTCGTGATTCCCTGGAGTCGCAGATCTTCTAGCGTCACGGGCAACGGGAAATTGCAGACCAGTGTCGCCATCCGTTCACAGAAGAACGCCTGTTCGCGTTCGCGCTCGAGCTTCTCACGGAGAGCAGGTTTGATCTCGCTCAGATGGTCGTAGACCCCTGCGAGTGATCCATACCGCTGGAGGAGACTGGAGGCGCCTTTGGGCCCAATGCCCTTCACCCCCGGCAGGTTGTCACTGGAGTCGCCGCTGATCCCCTTATAGGAGGGAATCTGGTCGGGGCGGACGCCGTACTTGGCCAGCACACCGGCGGCATCCAGGTACTCCGGAGCCTGGTATCCCTTGTGGGGGATGGCGATCCTGGTCGTCTCAGAGGCAAGTTGAAACGCATCCCGGTCGCCCGTGACGATCGTCACGCGCATGCCAGCGACCTCGCCGGCCTTTGCGTATGCGCACAGAAGATCATCCGCCTCGTAGCGGACGTCGGAGGTGTGACGGATGGGGAAGCTCTCGATCATCTCCAGAATCCGGGGGATCTGCAGAGTGAACTCATCTGGAGTCTCCGCTCTCCCCTCCTTATATTCCGCGTGCTCCTGGTGGCGGAACGTCTCCTCGCCGGCATCGAAGCAGAAGAGCAAGCTGTCGGGTTCCTCGGCTTTGAGCAGCGCCAGCAGCATGGACGCAACCCCGTAGACGGCATTCACTTGCTCCCCTGTAGACGTTTTGAGCGTTGCAGGAATCGCGTAAAAGGCGCGGTACATCAGGTGATGGCCGTCAACGAGGACGAGGTGCTTCATGGAATACTAGAATATTGGAGTACGGGAATATTGGGAGCCCATTACTCCATTATTCCCATATTCCAATACTCTAAATAGTCAACACCATTCCCCTCCCAAAACAACGTGTTTTCCGCTATACTGAGAGGATTTACATGCACTCCATGTCCGCACCTCCTCTCTGTATGCACAGCAGGATTCGCCCATCGGGACAGGAAAGGAAAATCGAGAGCAAACTGGCACTCCAGCAGAGCCTGGGGTGGCCTGCCGAACCCAAGCGCCCGATGCTCTGCCTCCCCGCGGGGATGAGCGAGAAACTCGGCGGCAACGTGCTCGAAGAACTGCTCCCGGGACTCTTGACACTGCCCGCCGAGATCCTCGTGGTGGGGAAAGGATCCTCGACGTACGGAACGCTCTTCACGACACTCGCCAAGGAGCACCGCCACCGCATCCACATCGTAGCGGATAAGGAAGATCCTCTCCGTCGCATGTATGAGGCCGCTGATATGGCACTCTTCCTGAGTGACCCGAAAAGTATGAAAGAACTGCAGCAGTGCTTCACCTCGGGGATCGTCCCCGTCTCGCTCGCCTCCTCCGCGCTCGACGACTACGACCCGGTCCAAGAATCGGGAAACGCATTCCTCTTCGCAAGCCCGAACGCCTGGCAGTGCTTCGCCGCTCTCGTCCGCGCGATGGAAACCTATAAACTTCCGTTTGACTGGCGGACCATACAAAAAAACGGAATGGAAACACTTCGTGAGCGCTCGTAAACTTGTCATCCCGAGTAGCCCGTTGCGGAGCAACGGGCGTACGAGGGACCCTCCATACATGACCCCCACCTTCCTCATCGGCCTCGTCGGTTCCCTGATCCTCGTGACCGGAGCGGCTTTGCCGGACCGGCCGCAAAAGTATCCGTACCAGTCACGCAAAAACTGGTACTTTGGCATCGGCGCTCTCGTGATGGCCACCTACTCGACCTTGAATTACCTCGCCGGCGGCCCGGTCTTCTTCATCTTCCTGCAGGCGCTCGTCATCCTCTCCAGTGTCTTCATGATGCTCGACGTCGATGACCGCATCGATACGCCGATCATCATCGCCGCCGCCATCGGACTCGTCGGCTGGTCTCTGTACCTCTCGCAGGGCTACGAAACTCTCATCTTCATCCTCGGACTCGTCGGCATCGCCCTGGGCTACGAGCTCCAAGGCGGAACGCTCAAGCGCGAACTCGCGCTCGTCGCCGGAAGTATTCTGATCGCCGCGTTCAGTTATCTGAGCGCAACGTGGATCTTCTTCTGGCTCAATGTCTTCTTCGCGTTGTTCTCGGGATGGCAAGTGTGGAAGATTGCGAGGGAACATGCTTGAATTTGGCGCATTGTTCGCTTAAAATTGTCTTCTCATGATTTTCTCCCGCAAAAACGCTGGCAAGTGGGTGGCAAGTAAAAAAGGCAAAGTTGTTGAATCTTCAAAGAATCTGAAAACGCTTTTGAAGAAAGTGGAAAAACGAACAGACCGTAAGGATATTTGGTTTGATAAGGTGCCGCCCGCTCCATTCATTGGAGCAAATTATGGAATTTGAATATGCCAAAAGGGAATGGGCAAAAGGGTTGCTGTATGTACCCATTCTTCCAGTGATTCTCAACGGATTTCCCGTTGGCCAATGTTTGGTGGATACAGGAGCTGACGTAACATTGCTCCCCATGGAACTTCATCAGGTTCTTGGTATCGATTTGGATAAAGAACATCCCCTTGAATTCACAACTGCAGGAGGAGAAAACTGCTACGGAATTCCCGCCAAAGAAAAAATTGAATACTGCATCGAGCACTCTGGCTTTCGCCCTCTCGTATGGAAAGGTACGGTATTTTTCGTCGAAGGACAGCCCACGGTCCTCTTGGGGCAATATGAATGTCTTTCTGAATGGAAAGTGACTCTGGACGGGAAGCGCAGGAAAATCCGGATTGAGTAGGCACGCAAAATCAAAGTTGCTAACGTACACGGGTTCTTTGTACTAACGGGTCGGTAGCTCAGTCTGGTAGAGCAGTTGCCTCTTAAGCAATTGGCCGTGGGTTCAAATCCCACCCGACCCACCATCTATAACAAACAGATCACGTATGAGCGGTTTGTAGGCTAGGGTAAGCACTTTTTCGTTGCCTACCACGACGTTGGAAAACAAAAATCTGGCGAGCTGGTGCTTCTGCTCGGCATCGGCCTTTTTCCAGTACAGGTCAGCGTTTCGCAGGAAGTTGGAAAACTCTTCATAACTGAACGTCTGCAGGATAGCTGCTTGGTCGAGGTTTTTGAGGTCGGCCTTGTGCTGGGTGATGTCTTCCTCCAAGGAGAACTTGCGCCGCTCGTAGGCGCCGCGCTCGGTTGCGTCGAGGGACTTGCCGATGGCATCCACGACGAGCTTGTCGAGCTTCCCTTCAGCCTCTGTGAGCTTGCGCGTTACGTTGGCACGCTTCCTACATGCGTCGGCAAGGTCGCTCTCTACGGCTGATTTCATCACGCGTGCGTACTTCTCATGGCGCAGCGGCGTCGGCTTGAAATCGGTCTTGAGCTTTTCGGCGATGGCGTTGATGAGGATTTTCGAGCGCATGCGGTACACCGTCGGCTTTTCCTTGCGTTCACGATGGCTCCTGGAATCGCGGCAGACGAGATAGAGGTAGAGCTGCTTCTCGTAATCACTTTGCCCTGTCGTCGGGTAGCATTCAGCGCCGCACTTGCAATGCACGATATTCGCACGGAACGGAAATTGCTGCTTGGTGCGAAGTCGCACCTTGCTCCTGCCAACCTGCTGCACTTCTTTCCATTCTTCTTCGGTCACTAGGGGCGTGAACTCGAAATCCGTGAGCGTTCGCAAGTCTTTCAACTCGATGCCGCGCCCCTTCACATGCTGGCGCAGAACGCCGTAGTACAGCGGATCATGGAACATACGCATCAACGTCGAACGCGTGATGGTGTACGTGTTGATGGTAATATTGCCGTCTCTGTCCTTGCTCTCGACGGTGCGGGAAACACCCATCTGCTTGATCCATGCCAAAATCTCGGCGTAGGGCTTCGCTTGGAGCCGCATCTGCCAAATCCTTCGGACAATGGCGAATAACTTGTCATGCGGCTCGTAGAAGCCGTCTGAAATGCGGCGGTGGTATCCCCACTTGTAGCTGCCGACGGATTTCCCTTGATCGAAGTTCGTCTCATGGCCGCGTGAGACGTTGATGGACAGCTTGTCGGAATACTCTTTGGAAATTGCGAACATGATGCCGAGCATCATTTTGCCCGAAGCGTTGTTCTCGAAGTGGTGCGTGCAGAACTTGAGATCGTTGATGCTATTCAAGTCGATCAGATCGATGATGATTCCCGCCTCCAACATGTTGCGACTCAAGCGGTCAGGGTGCCAACTGATGATCCCGTCGATCTCGCCACTACGAATGAGCGTGAGCATCTTATTGAAGACGGGTCGGTTGTCGGCGGTCTTGGCCGATCCCATTTCTGTGAATACGTACTTTTCACCGACGACGATCCGCTCTTTGCTGGCAAGCTCACGACAGAACTGCAACTGATCGGGAATGGATTTGTACTGCTTGCCCGATTTCTCATCTGCTGAAGACCGTGCGTAAATGCAATAGCGCTTCGCTGGCAGCGGCTCGTATCGATCTTCGTTCATGCCAGCAATTCTACACGAAAATACACGGGAATCAGTCGTCAGCCTGCCCGAACTTCCTGATGTAGCGAAGGTCGTAGCGTGCGGGGTCGCGCCGTTCGAGGTAGGCGATGGACGCTCTGATGTCGCCATTCCTGATGGCATCTATCCATGTTTTGTTCGCCACGTACGTCGGAAACACCTGCGCCTGTTGCATCTTCCTGTAGAACGCTCTGTCCGTCTCCATGCGCCGCTCGAAGGCTGCCTGCGAGATTCCTGCGTAGGTGCAGGCGGCAGGAACGTCGTACCTGTTCCAAAGCGCCAGTTTCAGTTTCCTGATGGTCTTCCTGTCCATAGTCATTTCTGCGAAACAAACTCACCGTCATGCGACACATCGACAGCGACAGGGCTTGCGACCTCTTCGCCCTTCCTCATGCGTTGCAGACGTTCGAGTTCGTGCATCGCTTTGTACAGACGGTTCTCGATGGTCGTCTGATAGTTAAGGTAGATCGTCGTCAAATGCTCGATGTCCTCGTGCTTCATCACGGGCTTGTAGCTCTCGTCGTCATAGTTGATATGGTCGAGACGATCAAAGATCGCTGGCTTCAGGCGCGTGAGCATGTACTCGCGCTCGGCTTTCGCGGCGCGGTACAGCATCAGGCAAGAGACGGCGATGCGTTCGACGAGAAGCCCTTCCATGAAGCCATGAGGGTCATACTCGTCGTGCAGGCGACGCAGGTAGCCGTCGTAGGCATTGCCCTCGTACTTCGTCTTCAGTTCGGCAAGAATGCCGTGCCGACGGGCATTGTGGCGCACGACGGCTTTGCCACGCTTGGTCTTTACGCCGCCTTGCTTGGCATGGCGCTTGTTGGCAGCGATTCTAGTGGGGGTAGCTACGGACATGTCCATCAACAATGATACAAGATTTCGCCGCATCGCATGAGCAACAGACGAATGTTCTATTTGTATTCCTCTATGCCAAACATGTATTTGAGATATCTCTTCACTCGACCCTCTTTGAGACCTTGCATTATAGCCGCGAATAAGCCGAATGGTTTTTGCCATGTTGCGTATGCATTCGCCCGAAATTCACTCCCGAAGACACCGCCCCATGTATGCGTATCCATGAGATGATAGAGTTCGTGCTCTCGTACCCATTCGTACACACTGCGAGGTAAGTCTTCCCGTACACATGCAAACGGTTTTTCAGGATGGCAAAACGCAATACCAAATCCTGGTGCAAAATCTTTGGCTGGAATCGCAAAGATTGTGTATTTCCTACCGTTGCGCTCAATAACCTCACGTTTCTCTGGGCTACAGTGTACACAGCGCGTGCGCCCACCAGTATTGATGTCGCCCGAAACAAACTCGTAATCGAATGGCTCATCGAAGTTATCGGGGTAGTAAAAATTGGGTCGCGTTTCAGCAATTGGTATGTTCGCAACATGCGGGCTACGAATGATTCTTTGGCGTAATTCTTCATACCGATCATTCTCTCTATTCACTTGTTCCTGATCTGCAGGATCATCAGCCATTGGCTCCAGTATTCCATTTATTCCGACCATCCATTTTTTGAATGTGTCCCGCCATTCTAAAAGCCGAAAAAACTCCGCGTTTTCTGCAGAGCTTAATTCAGGCTCTGACTCACTGCCTTCTGGTTGATCTTTTGAGAGTTCTGCCATAAAAGTATATTGTACCACAAATACCGATACGATACCAATATGGGTTCACTCGCGTGCCGTCCTATTCCGTGAACTTACAACGTCTGCCATCTGTGGTTTTCATCTCCGTTTCGTTCTTGTCGCGGGCGGGGTCGTTGATGTCGATCTGACGAATGACCTTCGTGAGGTCACGAATGTCCTGCGCTTGTTCCTGCTTCGGCTTTTGACCATCCATAGACAAAGAGTTGGGAGATGAGCCTGCTTATTCATAGTCTGTCGGACTGGTGGCTCTACGGCAAGCGTCAGAACGTGAGGGAGACGATGCGCGGCAGAGCAAGCGGCTTTGCCAGAGCCGCCGTAACTTCCACCAATGATTCTTGCAAAGCGGCAAGCTGTTGCGAGAAGCGCCCAATGTTCGCCGTGAGGCTCACAAAGCGTTGGAAATGTTGTCCGTCAGCTCCACCACTTGAAACAAACAACTGTTCGATGAGTGGATTATAGGCTAACTCAAGCACTTTTCCGTCTCCTATCGTGATGTTGGAAAAGAGAAATCGAGCCAATGCGTGTTTTTCGTTCCCACCTGCATCTTCCCAGTACTGATGCGCGTTTCTGAGGAAGTTGGAAAATTCCTCGTAACTGAATGTCTTCAGCAGCCCCTCCTGCTTCAGCTTTTCCAGCTCAGCATCACATTCCTCGATCTGCGATTCCAGCTCGAATTTCCGCCGCTCGTACACTTTTTGCTCCGTTGCATCCAACTGCGGTGTACCGGTGTCGGGGGCGATCAAATTCTCTGCAAAGCTGCGCAAGTCAAAATCCACTGGCGGCTTCATCTCGGCCGCACCCGAAACCACTTTGGCGTTCAAAAGCTTGCGAAGCTTGTGATACCAGTTGCTGCCATCGACGAAGACGATTGCTTTCTTGGATTTCATTTTTAAGACTGCCGTCCCGTCTTGCGACGAGAGGGCAGTGGGTTTAGCACTATTATTGTAGGGTTTCTGAGGCATGGAATCAAGAGCAAAGTGGGCATTTTTGACCGAAGCGGCACATCCAAATTATAGGCGAACCTTTCCTGTTTCATAGACATAATCCACTCCCATAAACCTACAAAGATAAACCTGATTCTTCAGACTTCTTTCTCCTATTCTATCTCTCTATCTATATCAGAATTGGAACGGAAGGCTGGTTACAATAGTGGGTGTGGAATGTCTCATTGATCTCAAGCCATCAGAAGGTCAGCACCGCTTCGAGCGGTATAGGTGAAGGTGTTGCGAGCATATCGCGCAGTAAGCGCATCGATTCTTGCAAATCGGCAAGCTCATGCGAAAAGCGCCCGATGTTGGCGGTGAGTGAAACGAAGCGTTGGAAGTGGGCTACACTTGCTCCACCATAAATCAAACACCTTTTCCGCATACGCTCACACCGGAACGCTGGAATGCACAGCACTTGACATAGAGAAAGCACTCGTTTTATGTGCACCACTATGGCAAAGACGAAGAGCAAGAAAATGACACCCGAAGATCAAATGCTTCAATCAATTTTCGGTGATCCTCCGGAAGGGATTCCTCAACAACCCGAAGAGATTGCTGTACTACAGTGGACTCGTCGCAAAAGACTTGAGGAGGTTCTGACATGGGCGAAGCTGACATTTCAAGAGAAAGAAGTGATTCGAATCCGATGTGGTTTGGGTGACAAACACTCACACACTCCTGAAGAGGTAGCTAATGTGT